>CAYTFO010000023.1:0-15886 GCA_964437135.1 uncultured Roseivirgaceae bacterium
GCGCACTTTCTCCCCCTGCCGTAGGTTCCCAATCTCTTTCTCCAATGTATCTGCCTCCTGTTCTGTGCTTAATCCTAACTGTTGAGTTATCTTGTTGTGCACCGTAAATTCTGTATGGAAACGAGTCATCAGTCACTACCCTGTAAAACTGTGCAGTCGGCTGATTGTAATATGTACTCCAGTTTTCTCCTCCATCAAATGAAACCTGGGCACCACCATCATCTGCTATTATCATTCTTTGATTATCCTCTGGTGCAATCCAAAGGTCATGGTGATCTCCGTGTGGGGCATTAAAAGTTTCAAATGTATTTCCTCCATCTTTAGATCTGTGATACCTTACGTTCATAACATATACTCTGTCCTCGTCCTGAGTATCTGCATAAATCTTTGTGTAATACCATGCTCTTTGTCGTAGTTTTCTCTCCTTATTTACCAATTTCCAGGTTTTTCCTGCATCATCTGACCGATAGACACCTCCGTTATCATTTTCAATTAGAGCCCAAACTCTGTTAGAATTAACGGGAGATACGGTTATTCCAGAAATTCCCCAAATACCATCTGGAAGACCCTCATTTTCACTTATATCATTCCAGGTATCTCCTCCATCTGTTGATTTATAAATCGCGGAACCCAAGCCGCCACTTTCCAGACTGTATGGAGTTCTTCTTACTCTCCAGGTGCACGCGTATAAAATTCTAGGGTTATTGGGATCCATAACCAACTCGACTGCACCTGCATTTTCGTTTGCAAATAACACTCTTTCCCAGGTACTGCCGCCATCTTTACTTCTGTAAACTCCTCTTTCTGAAGTAGGCTTATATAAATCACCTAAAACAGCTGCATAAACCAGATCCGGGTTTTTAGGGTGAATTACAATTCTAGGAATATGTCTTGAATTTGGTAAGCCTCTTTCTTCCCATGATTTTCCTGCATCCACAGATTTCCACATTCCATACCCGTAGGATACGTTTCCTCTGACGGTCACTTCACCGCCTCCAACATAGATCACATTTTGGTCCCATTCACTTACAGCAATAGAACCTAATGATCCACCAAAAAATCCATCCGAAATATTTTCCCAGGAATTTCCGGCATCGGTAGTTCTCCAAACACCACCTCCTGTAGCACCCATATAAAATAAGTTAGGTTTACCAGGAACTCCCGTTACAGCAGCAGATCGACCACCGCGAAATGGACCAATACTTCTCCACTGTAAATTTTCATAGGTTTTAGCATCAATTAAAGACTCTGATGCACTGTTTGATTTTGATTTTTTCCTTTGTGAATATGACTGACCAGATAAAGAAATGGCCAGTAATAAAATCAGGAATAGTTTAAAATTTTCTCTCATTGACATATTTTTTGAGTTAAATGATATTAATCATTGGCAGATTAAGCGGGTAAGCTGTAATTTATCAAAAAAAAATATTGTATGTCAAATATTGTTAGTGGAGAAGAAGCAGTATCCTACATTCAGTCAGATGATCAGGTTTACGTGCATAGTGTCGCAGCATTTCCTCAGCTATTAATAGATTCTCTGGTTGCAAGAAAAAATGAGCTTAGAAATGTATGTTTATATCATCTTCATACCGAAGGAAGAGCAACTTATACTGAACCAGAATATGAAGGTCATTTTAAATTAAAAAGTTTTTTTGTTGGAGCTAATGTAAGAAAGGCAACCCAAAGTTATCGAGCAGATTACATTCCGGTATTTCTTAGTGAAGTACCCAAGCTTTTTAGAGAGGATGTCATCAAACTTGATGTTGCATTATTTCAAATTTCTCCACCTGACGCGCACGGTTATTGTAGTTTAGGAACATCCGTAGATGCTTCTATTGCGGTAATCGAAAAAGCGAAGCTTAAAATAGCCCAGGTGAATTCGAAAATGCCGAGAACTTTGGGAGACAGCTGTATACACGTTAGTCACTTTGATTATTTAGTCGAACATGATTCTGAAATTCCGGAAATAGCTGAAGCACCGATATCACCGGAGGAAAATAAAATCGGAAAATACATTGCTTCCATGGTTGAAGATGGAGCCACATTACAAATGGGTATTGGGAATATTCCAAATGCAGTTCTCGCATCACTAACCAATCATAAACGTTTAGGAATCCATACTGAGATGTTTTCTGATGGAGTTATTCCACTTGTTGAAAAAGGAGTGATAACAGGAGAAGAAAAAGTTCTTAATAGAGAAAAGATTGTTTCAACCTTTATAATGGGATCTAAGAAACTATATGATTTCGTTGATAACAATCCGGGTGTAATGATGATGGATGTCGCTTATGTAAACGATGTAAAAGTTATTCGTCAAAACCCTAAAGTTACTGCTATTAATAGTGCAATTGAGATTGATCTTACTGGACAAGTATGTGCAGATTCAATTGGGACTATGCACTATAGCGGTGTTGGAGGCCAAATAGATTTTATTAGGGGCGCATCATATTCTGAAGGAGGAAAGCCAATTATCGCTCTTACCTCAACAACTAAAAAAGGAGTCAGCAAAATAACACCTATTTTAAAGCCAGGTGCCGGTGTTGTTTCGACCAGAGCCAACGTACACTATATTGTCACTGAATATGGGGTCGCAAATCTGTATGGTAAGTCATTGCAGGAAAGAGCAAGAGCCCTAATCAATATTTCGCATCCAGAGCACAGAGAAGAACTGGAAAGGGCCGCTTTTGAGAGATTTGAGAAAGTGTAGTCAATTAAAATTTTGAAATAACCTTATTGATTAAGGGTTGGGATAATTTATTTCAACCCTTTATTGTTTTTTCGACATAAAATTTTGTTTTGTTCACATGCTATTAATTCCCTTTTAAGATTATTTGTACCCATTCATCATAAAAAATGATTTTTATGAAACAAAACTCCTTCAAATCCATATAAATAGTACGTCAAAAAATCTCAAAATGAAAAAACGACAATTTATTATCCTGGGGGTATCGTTCGCAATTATTATGGGCTCATTTTTCTTAAGCTCAGTTTTATCAGGCATGAAAGAAGTACCTGAAAAGGTAACTCCACCACAACCAAAAAGATACGTTAAAACTGCAACTGTATTCTACGAGGATATAGAAACAGATATTGTGGCATTTGGTAGAGTAGAAACTGCGCAAACTTTGGATTTACTATCCGAAGTAGGGGGAAGAATGTTTCAGGGTAATGTTAGAATGAAAGAAGGTATCAATTTCCGAAAAGGAGATTTACTATTTCAAATCGATGATACTGAAGCTGAGTTATCTCTTAAAGCTGAGAAAAGTACATTTTTGAAAGATTTAGCTGCAATTTTACCCGATTTAAAAGTGGATTATGAGGGTAATTATGACAATTGGTTTCAATATTTCTCAACAATTGACATCAATAGTGACCTTCCTGCTCTTCCAGAATTGAAATCCGATAAGGAAAAGACTTTTTTAGCTACTAAGGGCATATTCTCTTCATTCTACAACATTAAGAGATCAGAAGTGAGGCTTAAAAAGTATAAATATTATGCTCCTTTTGATGGTAGCTTTTCAGAGATAGTTTATGAGTCAGGTTCATTTATAAATCCTGGAGTAAAGATTGGTAAAATTCACCGCTCAGGTGTTCATGAACTAAGAGTAAGTGTAGACACTAAAGATATTCCTTTCATTCAAAAAGAAGCGGAATGCACTATTTATTCAGAGGAAACAGAAACTAGTTGGACTGGAAAAGTGTCCAGAATCAGTGATTTTGTAAATACAAGTACTCAATCAATAGATGTTTATTTGGCTATTTTTCCTGATGGGAAACCAATTTATGATGGACAATTTCTTCAGGCTTCAATTCCAGCTCAAACTATAGATGACGGAATGACTATTCCGCGAAATGCAATTTACAATGGGAATGAGGTTTTTGTCTTGCAGGACACTTTACTGAGAACTCAGAAAATAGACGTCCATAGAGTCGTAGAAAATGAAGCAATTTTCTCCGGCCTTGAAGAAGGAATTCAGATTGTTGTAGAGCCATTAATAAATGCTCATAATAATATGGTTGCCTATAAATTGGTTAATCAGGATGTAAATCTTGAATTGAAAGATAAAAATCAACTCTCAAGTAGAACTACAAAAGCTGCTTCAGGCGTAAATTAATCATCATGAGATCAATTATTACTCATTTTGTCAAGTACCCAATACTTGCCAACATAATCATTGTGCTTACTATTCTGGGCGGAGTAGTGAGTTTGGTCAATACAAAGAAATCTTTTTTCCCTACCCAATCTGATAGAAACATAAATATAAATGTTGCCTATCCCGGTGCCTCACCTGAAGAAATGGAGGAGGGTGTAACAACAAAAATTGAGGAATCATTGACATCCATTGCTGGAATTGATGAGGTTATTTCTACATCTTCAGAGAATTCAAGTTCTATTACTATTGTTACCCTGGACAATTATGATATTGATGAAGTTTACACTGAGGTAAAAAACGCAGTTGATGGAATTAGTTCATTTCCTGCAGGAGCCGAAAAACCGATTATATTCAAACAAAGACAAAGGTCAACAGCTCAATGGCTCGGTTTGACAGGGGATGTTGATTTAAAGACACTCAAACAATATGCTGAACAGATTGAAGATGATTTATTAGCAACCGGAGCCATAAGTCAGGTGAATGTAAGTGGGTTTCCACAACTCGAGATTTCAATTGAAGTATCAGAACAGACATTAAGAAGATATGGTATTACATTTGATCAGGTAGCAAATGCGGTTCGATTCAATAACAGAGACATTTCAGCAGGTTCCATAAAATCTTCTACTGAAGAAATTCTTATAAGATCCAAGGCGAAAGAAACAGATGTAGAGGAAATCGGTGAGATCATAATTAGAAGTAATCCGGATGGGAGTAAACTTTTACTAAGAGATATAGCCACTGTGAATGAGCAATTTGCTGATGTTCCCAGTAAAGCATATTTGAATGGAGTGCAGGCTGTCTTTCTTGAAGTAAGGAAATTAGAATCAGAAGACCTGGCAGAAATAAGCACCGCAGTTGAACAATATGTTGAGAAATTTAATGAAACGGCTGAAGGTGTAGAGTTAAGCCTTACCTGGGATTTCAACAACATGCTTAATGAACGTTTAGACTTACTAACCAGTAATGGGATTACCGGACTTCTTTTGGTATTGTTTGCGTTAGGTATGTTTTTAAGCTTACGACTTTCATTTTGGGTAGCTTGGGGTATTCCTTCTTCATTTTTAGGAATGTTGATCATAGGATCATTTGTGGGGCTTACTATCAATATGATCTCACTATTTGGGATGATCCTGGTGATCGGAATTCTTGTAGATGATGGAATTGTAATAGCCGAAAATATTTATTCGCATTTTGAGAAAACCGGTAATCCGATTAAAGCTGCAATAAATGGGACAATGGAAGTGCTTCCAGCAGTTTTCACCTCAGTTACTACAACTATCGTTGCATTTACACCATTACTGTTATTGACAGGTGGGTTTGAGTTTTTGAAAGACATGGCTTTTGTTGTAATATTCAGTCTTGGTTTCTCTTTACTAGAGGCCTTTTTTGTTCTTCCAGCACACCTTGCGTCTAAGAAAGTTTTGAGAATAAAGAAGGAGGATACAAGAAGCTACAAAATTAGAAAGGCTTTGAATGGGTTTATCGCGTTTTTAAGAGATAAGACATATGCACCGGCTTTAAGATTTACTATGAAATACCGTGCAATATCGATGGCAATGGTAATTGGATTTGTAGTTATTATTTTTGGAATGCTTGGAGGAGGCTTAATTAAGGCAACATTTTTTCCCAATATTCCATTCAATAGTTTCAATGTAAACATTTCTTTTAAGCCGGGAGAGAGAGAAGATAAGGTTGAAAAATACCTGGTAAGGTTTGAAGACGCAATATGGAATGTGAATAAACAACTAAAAGAAGAAGTTGGGACAGAAGATGATATAGTCAATTTCACATTCACAAATTTGGGATTTTCGGGAGATGGAGAGTCGGGTTCACATGCCGGATCAGTAAATGTTCTTTATGGAGAATTGGATCCTTTCGGATTAAATCAATATGATTTAATAGATAGAATCAGAACAGAAATTGGACCGATTCCTGAGGCTGAGAAATACAGTATAGGTGGAGGAAATCGATTTGGAAAACCAGTATCCATACGTTTGATGGGTAAAAACTATGACGAACTTAATGCTGCAAAAGATTTCCTTAAATCTGAATTGAATAAAATATCAGATCTAAAAGAGGTTCAGGATAATGTTCCAATTGGTAAGAGAGAAATGCTTTTTGATCTTAAGCAGCAGGCCTATTTCCTAGGTTTGGATCATAATGATATTACAAAACAAATCAGACAGGGCTTCTTTGGTGAAGAGGTACAAAGATTTATGAAAGGGAATGATGAATTGCGAGTTTGGGTTCGTTACCCTAAGTCAGGAAGAAAAAGTGTTGGTCAGCTTGAAGATATCAAAATTAAAACAACAGATGGGGAATACCCTTTAACTATGCTTGCTGTTTACAATACAGAAAGAGGAGTTTCAGGGATTCGTCATTACAATACTTCAAGAGCAGTTACGGTTGATGCCGAAATGGTAAATCCATTTGGTGAGGTTCCACCAATTCTCAACAATATCAGAGAAAACATTATCCCACAGTTACAGGCTAGCTACCCAACAGTGAGCGTGGACTATGGAGGGCAGTCAAAAGAAAGTGCAAGAGCAGGAAGGGAGATAGGTTTATATTTTGGGGGTGCGTTTATATTGATATTTTTCATACTGATGATCACTTTCAGGTCGTTTTATCAGGCATTGTTGATATTAGCAATGATTCCATTAGGTTGGATAGGAGCAACCCTTGGACATGGCATTGAAGACTGGATATCACCAGACAAAGAATTGCCGGTCTCCTTACTTTCTGTTTGGGGAATGGTTGCACTTTCTGGTGTGATTATAAACGATGCAGTGGTCTTCCTGGCCAGATTTAATCAATTAGTAAAGGATGAAGGCATGTCTGTTTATCAGGCAGCTTATAATGCAGGTTTATCAAGGTTCAGACCCATTATGTTAACATCCCTCACTACTGTTGCGGGTCTGTATCCGCTAATAAAAGAAACAAGCTTTCAGGCACAGTTTTTAATTCCTATGGCAATTTCTGTAGCGTATGGTGTTTTGATTGGGACATTCATTATCCTATTATTTTTTCCTGTATTCATACTTGTTTTTAATGATATTCGAAGATCAATTAAATGGTTATGGACTGGTGAAAAACCTACAAGAGAAGAGGTAGAGCGAGTGATTATTGATGAACAAAGATTAGAGGAATACAGAGAATCAGCCTAAAGATATTATCATGAAAAAAACATATTTAACAGGATTTTTTTTACTTGTATTCGGAGTAGTTTCAGCGCAGGAAACACTTTCACTTTCAGAAGCTATTCAAATAGGATTGCAAAGAAACTATGATATAAGAATTGAGAAAGAAAACATAGCAATTGCAGAGAGAAATAATAGCTGGGGCGAAGCAGGTCTGTGGCCTACGATAAATCTTGAAATTGGTCAAAACAATTCTTTGACAGATAATGTAAGAACAGCCACACCATTTCAATTGCAGGATATTACATTAAGCAATAGTTTTAGTCCCGGAGTCACTCTCAATTGGAATTTATTCAATGGGTTCAAAGTAAATATGAGCAAAAGAAGATTAGAACAGTTACAAGCTGAGTCTAATGGAAATGCTTCGATAGTTATTGCAAATACAATTCAGGCTATAATTCTGGGGTATTATAACGTCAATCTTCAGGAACAAGCTCTAAATGAACTCGAAAAACAACTACAACTATCAAAGGATAAGTATGAATACCTGAAAATCAAATCTGATTTAGGTTCAGCAGTAGTTTCAGATTTGTTGATAGAAGAAGGAAATTATTTGTCCGATTCACTTTCTTATATTGAACAACAATTACAACTTAGAATTGCTAAGAGAGAGTTGAATGAATTGCTGGCAGAAGAAGACCTTCAGAAATTATATATATTCACAACAGATCTTGAAGACGAAGTTTATGATTACAAAATAGAGGATCTTAGGGATAAGCTTTTCAATCGAAATATTGATTTGCAGAAGCAATATATTACTCAATCTATCCTCAATACAAATGTAAGGACAGCACGTGCAGACAGGTACCCCGCACTAAGGTTCAATGCTGGATTTGCTGAGTCAAGAAGCAGAGTAGACTTAAGTAATGCCAGTTTTCCAACAGGTGACGGTGGTTTTACTCCAGGTCCGTCGGACCCACTTAATGCAGTAACAGACAATTACTTTGCAAATTTTACGATTTCCTATACTCTTTTTAACGGCGGTAAAATAAATCGGGCCATTAAAAATGCGATGGCACAGGAAGATATAGGAGCAATTAGAGTTGAGAAGCTGAAGACATCTCTTGATAATGATTTGTTGGATGAATATGATAGGTACAACATAAGAAAACAGGTGTTTTTGATTAATAAACAAAGAGAAGAATCGGCAAAACTAAACTTAGAGATATCAGAAGAGAAATATAAAAACGGAACTATAAATTCATTTGATTTCAGGGTGGTTCAAAATAGTTATCTAAGTGCAGCTATTCTACGTTTGAGAGCAACTTACAGCCTTATATCCAGCCATGTTGCATTAATGCGTCTTACAGGTGGATTAATTGAGGAATACAATCAATAATTTTCACGAATCAGAGTTAGGATATTTTCCATTTCTCTTTTTACGACAGAGCTGGATCTGAAAGAATAATTATTATTCATAAAACTGAATATCAATATTCTTCCGGATCTGGTTTTTAAAAATCCGCTGAGATTATGATTATGTCTTAGTGTTCCCGTTTTTGCAAAGACGTAGGGTTCATCTGAAATATACCAGTTTTTAATAGTTCCCGAAACACCCCCAGTTGGAAAAACATAAGATATTTCTTCCCATGTAAGTTTATCCTTTATTAAGCTTAAAACTTCTACCAGGCTTTTTGGAGTTACCATATTATATCTTGAGAGCCCAGACCCATCTACCCAAATAAGTGGATTACTTAAATCAGCAAAAACTGATTGATTCAATTTATTGATGTAAGATTTTGTGTACTGAAACCCTTCTGTGAGTTGTGCATTAATTAAAAGTTGCTCCGCAAGAAAATTATCACTACGCTGCATCATCAAAGCCAAAACTGGCAGTGAAGGTTGATTATAGATAATGTTTTTATTTCCAAGTGGGTATTTTTTATTAAAATGCACAAATTTAGAAAGTGTGTCAGCAAGCAGAATTTCAATTAGTTCATCATTTAAAGAAAAGGGTATGTCAATTTCTGTCGAATCTTTTTCGCTTTTATCAAGGAAGAAAAAATTATAATCCCCGGCTCTTCCATTTCTGTTGCTGAGTTCTACAAATTCTTCGAAGAATTTAGGTACAATCTCGAATTTTGTATCATTTTTTTTAGCTTTCAATACATTTCCATATACAGGCAGGCCGGATCTTTCGGGTTGAAAATAATAGGAGAAGTCATCCCATGCCCAACCAGGACCATATTTATCGGACTTAAAATCACTTGTTATAAAAAGTGTATCCTTATCGATTTCTTGGATTTTAGCAAATGCTGGTTGATGTTCGAAATCAGGATGAAGAAAAGTTGGATCACCCAGAGATTTTAATGATTGATCTTCATAAATATAAAAACTGGGAATGCTATCCAGATTGGTACTTAAATAAGCAGCTAAAGTAAGGATTTTTGTATTTGATGCAGGAACAAAATACTTAGATTCATTAATATTCAAGAGTATTTCGTTTGTTTCTGCATCTTTGATAAACATGCCCACATGATGGCCTGAAAATACCGAATTTTTCTCCAGGGTATTTCGAATTTTAGCATTGGTCCTGGTTTTTTTTAATGCAGTACAAGAGCTAACTGAAATTATTATAATAAATAGGAAGAAGTATCTAATAATTCTATTAGTATTTGACATGCCTGTTCTGAAAATCGTGGTGGTGGGTTTGATTAAAGTGCAATTAAATAGTTTCTATTGTTTTTTTTATTATTTATTTGTTCTTATTTTGAGCGAGTGGAAAATTATACCTATTTTTCAAATCAAATCACCAAATGAGCACGTTAGATCTAATTACATTACTGATTTTTTTAGCTGCTGTATTCACTTTACTGAATATCACATTACTAAAACTTCCATCTACAATTGGTTTGATGGCGATAGCATTGATGATGTCTGTTGTCATTTTGTTATTGGGATTTATTTTTCCTAGTGTAGTCGAGGGAGCGGAACATATTATCGAAGAATTTGATTTTGAGGAAGTCCTCTTGGATGTAATGCTCAATTTCTTATTGTTTGCAGGTGCTTTGTCAATAGACTTAAGTAAACTATTGGAAGAAAGAGTACCTGTTTTGGTTCTAGCCACTGTTGGAACATTGATGTCTACTTTTATTGTAGGTACTTTAATCTATTACATATTCCCAATGCTGGGATTTGAATTGGACTTTATTCTTTGTTTATTATTCGGAGCATTGATATCTCCTACAGATCCGATTGCTGTATTGGCCCTGGTCAAAAAATTTAACTTATCTAAAAATCTAGAAATTAAAATTGCCGGAGAGTCACTTTTTAATGATGGTGTTGGTGTTGTAGTTTTCTTAACGATTTTAGGAGTTGCAAGAAAAGGTATGGATTCATTTGATATAGCAGAGGTGGGGTTGTTATTTGGACAGGAAGTAATTGGTGGTGTTTTGATGGGTGCCTTATTTGGATTTCTTGGTTTTAAACTTTTAAATTTCATTGATAACGATCATGTTGAATTAGAAGTTTTGGTTACGTTATCACTTGTAATGGTAGGGGGTCGAGTAGCTGAATTACTACATGTTTCAGCTCCACTTGCTATGGTGGTAATGGGACTTTTTATTGGTAATGAAGGTCGAGATGTAGATCTTGCTAATGCAACAGGTGAATATGTTTTTAAATTTTGGCATCTTCTCGATGAAGCTCTTAATGCGATCTTGTTCATTCTTATTGGTCTTGAAATGATTGTTATTGCAAAGACTTTCTCATCAGATATGATATTAGTAGGAGCTGCTGGAATACTTATAGTTCTTACAGCTCGATTCATAGGAGTGTCAGTACCAGTGACTATAATGAGGTTTTTCAGAACTTTTGAGAAAAAGTCTATCACTATCCTTACATGGGGGGGGCTTCGTGGAGGTATCTCAGTAGCTCTCGCACTATCATTAACTGATTTTGAGTGGATAGATGAGGAAACCAAGTCCATTATTTTGTTTACAACTTATTGTTGTGTTGTATTTTCAATCTTGGTTCAGGGACTTACCATTCCAAGACTATTGAAAAATTAATTTTTATTGTATTTTTGCACTCGATTTTAAACAAGAGATATGAAATTAAGCATAGCTGAAGGATTATATTTAATAGCACTAGACGATGAAGAAGGCAGACTTTTGTCTGCAGCTGAAAAAACGATTGTGGATGGTGTTCTTTTTGCGATTATTTTAGAATTATATATACAAAAGAAGATTGATCTGAATGCTGGAGTAATCACAGTAAATACCACAGAAGGCACAGGTAATGGTATTCTTGACGATGTTCTTAGAAGGCTAAACAATGGTACTACTATTATAGAGTCGGTCACATCTTTAAAAGATAAATATAAAGACATAAAAGTTAGTCTGGATGAGTTGCTGGTGCACAGAGGGATTCTAAAAAGAGAGGAGACAAAGCTCCTGTGGATACCTTTAAGTGAACGAATGGATAACGCAAACTATGCATTTGAAAAAGAAATTAGAAATATACTACAGGCAATGGTATTTAAAAATGCCAATCCTACACCATCATTCGTGGTGCTTATGTCACTAATTTACGATTGCGGAATACTTGAAGAAGTCTTTAGAGATAAAGATGATTACATTGATGCAGTAAAAGTTGCAAAAGAAGTAATCAATTCACCGGTAATCAATTCGGAGTTATCAAATTCTCTTAAAGAACTGAGAAAATATTTCAATAAATAAATTCATTAGTAGCTTCAATTTGTAAATACTGTATCTCCAGGAACATTGACACTCTCGAGTTTTTGTTTTTCAAGTTCGATCAATTCTGAACTTTCAGCTTTTAGATATTGATTAAAAAGAGTATCTCTTAATGCGATGGCTGTGGATGATGATACGCCATGTAATTTTTGGTAGTTCATCACCTGCATCTCACTTATCGTTTTTAAATATGCAATTACCGTATCTTGTTTTTCAACAAGCTTATTAGCTCTAAAGGCCATAAACCCAAAACCTTCATGTGGGTTATTGTAATCCTTTTCAAGAATTAAATATTCAATACCATCTACCTCTATTCTATCAAAATGCATTTCGATATTATCATGGATTTCTCTTGGTCGGTATTCATCAGCATCATGCAGTGATCTATTTTCACAGGCTGTTACTAAAACCAAAGCACATATGGAAAAAAGTAAATTACGCATCTTGATTTTTCTTTGTATTTTCTCTGTGATATCCTTCTTCTACCTTAAAGGTTTTTCTCAATAGTTTGAAATAACGTCCATTTACTATAACAATCAGGTAATCTCCTGGTGAGATTTTAATATCACCAGATGGATTTTTTAAGAGTTTACGAGTTCCAAACTTGTCTCTTTTTGTTATTCCGATAAGCACTGTATTATACTTTTGCTTCAATGTGAAAAATACATCATTGTAATGCTTACCAATGAACGGGTTATTACTGGTAACCAGAAATTGTTTAATATCATAATCATTATCAGAGTTGGCACTTGACATAATTGACTCAGCATAGGACGCAACATCAGGCTCAAACATATAGCTTGCCAGTAGTTTTGATGATATCTCATGCTTGGATATTGTGTTGGTGACTCCAGCTGCTATAAAGGTCTTTTTAAGGTCTGAATTATCGAGATTTACAACATATTCGAGATCTGGGTAATGCTTTCTCATATTTAAAATATAGACAAGCTTTTCTGTATCATCCAGAAGGTTAATGAAGACAATAGAGGAGGCTTCTATGTTTACTTTTTTTAATAACTCATAATTTTTAAAGTCATTATAAAGTGTAAAAATATTTTTATGATGATACTGTTCGTGAATAAAATCAAGATCGTTTTTGTTATTTGTAACAATTGCAATCTGTTTGCCAACACTTAGCAGTTGATCAGTAACCATATGTCCATAATCATTCCAACCAATGATTACAGCATGATTTTGAAAGTTTGTTCCTGAATGTCCCAATTTTCTATTTTCTCTTAAATTAGTAATAAATGTTGTAAATGACCCAACTAATAAACCATAGAATATCAGACTGCTTAAAACAAATATATATCCAATAAATCGTCCATAAACAGAAGTGGGGTATAAGTCGCCATAACCCACTGTAGTCAGTGTGACGATTGAGTACCAAAATGCGTTAGTGTAATTTGTAAGTGCAGACTGAGAACTTATTGACTCTGATTTCACCAATGCTGCTACAAGAATAAGATAGATAATTATACCAATTAAAATGTTTATGATTAATCTCGAATGTCTTGTTCTAAAAAGTCGCTTTCTCATATGTAGATTGGTATTCTCAAATATATGAAAAAAGAACTTTAATGCATTATTTTAAGATTATGAAGAATTTTTTTAAGGCATATATTCTTATCATTTAGCTTTGATTTTGTAAAAATCACAAGCCACAATAATGCTTTTTATTTATATGATATACCATCCATTTTTATGAATTTATTGTAACTTCTGCCTTTGAAATAATAACCAAACTAACAGAAATACGGTTTTATTTTCATTTATTGAATAAAACAAGCCTAAAAATTATAATATGGTAAAAAGACATACGTATGACTATGGTGTGATTGGAAATTGTGCATTTACTGCTCATATTCACAAAGACACAAATATTTCATGGATGTGTATGCCTAAGTTCGATAGCAGCTTTCTTTTCGGAAGTATGCTCGACTCTAAAAAAGGTGGAGAGTTTACAGTCAAACCTGATGCAAAGAAATATTCAACCAATCAATACTACATAGAAAATACAAATGTATTGTGTACTGAAATTGATACACACGAATGTAAATATCGGGTCACAGACTTTGCTCCCAGATTTTATCAATACGACAGATATTACAGGCCTTTGATGCTCATTAGGAAGATAGAACCTTTAAACGGAAGTCCAAGGATAAAAATAAAATGTCAGCCGGTTTATGAATATGGAGAAACAGAACTGAAATCATCAGTAGGAAGCAATCATATTCGTTACCTTGGTTTGGATACTCAGATAAGACTCACGACAAACGTTTCACTAAACTATATTATAGATGAAGATTTTTTCGTTTTAAATGAGACCAAATACCTTGTATTTACTTATGGACCACCACTCGAAGCACCAATCGTTTCAACTGCAGAGATTTTTCTGAATCAGACAATTTCTTATTGGCGAAACTGGGTGAAATCAACCAGTATTGGCAATTTATACCAGGAACAGATGATTCGATCTGCTCTTGCACTTAAAATACATCAATTTGAAGATACCGGAGCTATCATAGCATCCTGCACCACAAGTCTTCCTGAAGCTAATAAAAGCACGCGAAACTGGGACTATCGATACTGCTGGATGAGGGATACTTTTTATACCCTAAATGCTTTTAATTCGATAGGTCACTTTGAAGAATTGGAGCAGTATTTCAATTATATCCTTAACATCACCTACAAGGAGACGGATAGAATGCAACCCCTTTATGGAATCACAGGCAGTAAGCATATTTATGAGAAAGAACTTGATCTGGAAGGGTATTTAGGAGTAAACAAACCAGTAAGAGTAGGAAATGATGCATATACACATATACAAAATGATGTTTATGGACAGGTTTTGGTGTCTTTGTTGCCACTATTTACGGATAGCAGATTTAATGTTCAGGAACGAATAGAGTCAGCATCTATCGTGAACAAAATGCTGGATATGAGTGAAAAAACCATGGATGAGCCTGATGCGGGGCTTTGGGAGTTCCGAAACTTAAGCCAATATCATTGCTACACATATCTTTTTCATTGGGCTGGAGCATGTGCCGCTATAAAAATTGCTAAAGAATTTGGAGACCATGATATGGGGCATAAAGCTGTTAAGCTCCGGGATAAAGCTAAATCAAAAATAGAGCAATGCTATGTGCCAAAAAAGAAAGGATATGCTCAGGCAGTTGGTGTTGACAGAATGGATGCGAGTACGCTTCAGTTAATAATGATGGATTATTTTAATGGTAATAATCAAATAGCTCAAAACCATTTGAAAGCTTTAGAAAAAGAGTTAAAGACTGAAAAAGGACTATTCTATAGATATAAACATGCGGATGATTTTGGAGAACCTGAAACTACTTTTCTTATCTGTTCTTTTTGGTACGTAGAAGCATTAACGGTAGTAGATAGGGTAGATGAGGCTATAGAGATGTTGGAAAATCTCATGAGCTACTCCAATCACCTTGGGTTATTGAGTGAAGATGTAGATGAACATGACGGATCGATGTGGGGAAATTTCCCTCAGGCATACAGTCATGTCGGATTAATTAATGCTGTCAAACGTATTTCCAGAAAACTGGATAAACCTGTCTTTTTATAGCATCTTTTTAAGAATTTCCCTTATTTCTAAATAAGAGTTTACACTATATTTTGCTGCTGATGCTGCGCTACCAACTTTGATGGTAACAGCATCAGCAGGCATTACTTTAAATGTATCTTCATCAGTCCAGTCATCTCCAGCTGCCAACACAAAATCATGATTTTTGTACTTATCAAGAAGTATTTTGGCGCCTTCCCCCTTGTTGACATTACTGTTTTTAATTTCGACAACCATATCACCTTC
>CAYTFO010000023.1:15896-16895 GCA_964437135.1 uncultured Roseivirgaceae bacterium
CCTTCCAGTACCTGGATATTTTTATCAGCAGTTATGTATTTAAGGTGACTGGTAAGCTCCCTTGTTCTGACTTCTCCCAGACCTGTTTCAACTTTTCGATAATGCCAAACAAGAGAATAGTCTTTCTTCTCAATAAATGATCCGGGGGTCCTGTCAACATAACTATCCAATAATTTTTGAACGTTTTCTTTCCACGAATCATCAAAATCTGATGCGGTTCTCCAATCTTTATCATGTTCTTTAATCCACACACCATGTTCAGCAACTATTTCGATATTAAAATCTTTCAACCAGTCATTCAATGTATCTCGTCCTCTTCCACTTATCACAACTACATTATTTTTACGATCAGCTGACAATCCTTTTAATATAGACTTCAATTCCTTGTCTGGTTTTGAATCTTCAGGGTTTAGATTAAAACCAGTTAATGTTCCATCATAATCAAGGAAAATCAATCTTTTCGAAGCAGATTTATATTTTTTCTGTAAAGAATCTTTGAGGTTTTTATCAAGAAGTCTTGTTTTCAGAGCGAATTGCTCTTTCTTAACAAAGTTTAATCTTTCCATAAAAAGATTTACCCAATGATGGATATTGTATCTTTTTAGGGATTTCTGCATAATTTCAATATGCTGTATCTGCTCTTCCTCAGGCATAGTGAGCGCCCTTTCAAATGCATCTACCATCTGACCAATATTATTTGGATTGATCAAAATAGCATCAGATAACTCTTTAGATGCACCAGCCATTTCACTTAATATTAAAACCCCTTTTTTATCAAGTTTACTGGCAATAAACTCTTTACAGACAAGATTCATTCCATCTCTAAGCGGAGTAACAAGTCCTACATTGGCCATTCTGTAAAATGCTGAAAGTGCTGCCAAAGGAAAACTTCTGTAGAAATAATGTATAGGTGTCCAATTTAGTCTTCCGAATTTTCCATTGATTCTCCCAACCAATAAATCTATTTCTTCTTTTAATTGTTTGTATTTAGGTACAGTG
>CAYTFO010000023.1:16905-23979 GCA_964437135.1 uncultured Roseivirgaceae bacterium
GAACCTATTGTTTCTAACCCTTGGTGTTAAAGGAGATAAAAAATTACATTAATTATATTTCATATTGTCGACACCATTTATTAACAGTGTCTCTGGAAGGAACAACCACCATAAGAAAAGATACTTTCTCTAAGAAATTAGGATGATTTTCCAGAAACTCTTCAAATGCTTTAAGTCTTTGCGGAATACCTTTTGAATAATCTAGTCTATCTATGGATAGCATTAGCTTAGTGTCACCTATGGATGTTCTGTATCTAACCTCTCTGGCGAGTGTGTCAGGTGAAGCCGCAGAATTGGCATATTTATCATAATCAATACCCATTGGAAGAGCATCTACCATGACCAGCCTGTTATCAACATTAATTCGTCCGTTTGCATTTCCAAGGCCTGCAAGCCTGCTTACAGATGAAAGGAAGTGTCGCATGTCATCATAAGTGTGGAAACCTAAAAAGTCAGCTCCCAACATCCCATTAAGTAATTCACGTCTCCATGGAATTAACCTAAATGACTCATAGGAAGGAAATGGAATATGCAGAAAAAAACCTATAGTTGAATTCGGATTTATTTCTCTTATCAGTTGAGGTAAAAGTAGTAACTGATAATCATGAACCCATACTGTATCTCCTTCCTCAATTACAGATTCAACTTCCTTTGCAAACTTTTTATTGACCTTTTTATATGCTTCCCAGAGGTCATCATCGTAGACTGAGTATTGATTGAAATAATGGAAGTTTGGCCATAGAGTTTCATTGCTAAATCCCTCATAAAAATCCTCAATTTCCTGTGCACTCAAAAATACAGGCTTCATATTTTGAGACTTCAGATTCTGCTCAATTTCCGCTTTTTGAACATTTTTTGTAACAGGAAGTCCGGGCCAACCAACCCAAATATTGTCACCTTCTTTATAAATTGAACCTAACCCGGTTGCTAGTCCACCTTCACTGGGGTTATATTCAAATTCTCCTTTGTCATTTTCTTTTATTTTGACAGGTAGTCTATTTGATATTATGATAGTTTTGGCCATAAGTTCAATGTTTAAATTTCAATTTACCAAACAGAGAACAAAATGCAGAATTATCGCTGATTGATTTGTGAATATGAAGAAATCTTAATGTTTATTAAAGTTTCTTAAGCGTATTTCAGTGAGCTTTCTTTTAGTATCGAGAGGGAAATCACCCTTCATCATCCAGTCATAAAATGAGGGTTCTTTTGATAATACTTCTTCTACTGCTTTTCCCCGGTGTTTTCCAAAATTAAAAACTTCTTTTCCTTCATCATTGAAAACAATTCTACCAGCAAGATCAACCATTTTCTTGTTAAAAAGAGAATGTATAGTCTCCATATTGTTTTCTATTGTTCCGATTTCATTCCCAAGCATATCTTTTACCTTTTCTCCTTCATATCTTTGGATTTGGGAAATGAAAACTTCAAGAGTAGCCTGTGTGTCTGCCAACGCGGAGTGTGCATTTTCCAGATCCTGATTGCAATAGAATTTATATGCGGCAGTCAGATTTCTTTTTTCCATCATATGAAAAATTTTCTGAGCATCGATAAGAAGTTTGTTGTCTATTTCAAAATCGATGTTCGCTCTGAGGAATTCTTCCACCAGCATTGGTACATCAAATTTTAAAATATTAAAGCCTGCGAGATCACAACCCTCGAGGAAATCGGCCATTGATTTAGCAATCTGCTTAAATGTAGGTTCATTTTCTACATCCTTATCGTATATCCCATGAATAAGACTTGTTTCTATTGGAATAGGTATAGTAGGGTTAATTTTCCTGGATTTTTGTTCAGTTGTATTATCAGGAAAAACTTTGATCATGGCAATTTCCACAATCCTGTCCTTTGATATGTTTGTACCAGTTGTCTCCAGGTCGAAGAAAACCAAAGGGTTTTTGAGCTTTAAATCCAAAATGTTAGTTTTTGTAGCTTTCTAAAGCTGTCGAAAATTGATTTTCAGTTACTCTAATCCTTCCCAGTAATTCTTTTACTGCACCCGCATGCGAAGGAAAGTTTGGATCAGGAGTATTAATCTTGATTCCATTAGGCAACTCGTAACCTCCATCAGTTTGCTTTAGCTGTAAAGATTCATAAGCAGTAAGTCTTACATCTTCAATTTCTCTTGAGCCAATCAGCGTAACCAGATCATCCTCTTTATTATAAAAAAGACTTCCGCCTTTAGGAGTTTGTTCTGCCAGCTTTTCATATTCTTCAACATAATCATTGAGAGCAGTGTAATCTTCCTGAACAGAATTATCCACTATGTGATGAATCAAAGCCATGTGGTGCTTAAACCTTAAAAAATCAGCAACATTATTTGAATGATCTTTATGAACATCGCCCTGGATAAATATAATTGGAGCGTCTTCAATTTTATTGTCTCCATTTAGCAACAAAAAGTCTGCGGGCTTTTTAATCTCATTCAGGACATGTAGAGCTATTTTAATAATTTGCTCTGTACCTTCATTTCCAATGATTAATATACGTTGCTTGTCTTGTATTTTACTAAATTCTATATCCATATAATAAGATTGTAATACTCAAAAATAAACTAAATATAATGGCATCAAAACTGAGTCACTTTTTTCATCATTGTGGAAAACTTTGTTGATAGATATTGTAAAACTATAATTAGATATTTGATGTAAAATCTATCATTTGAATTGTAAGTTTGAACTTTAATTCAATATAGTTCTTTGAGCAATACATGGAAAGGGAAAAAGCGCAGATACCAGAAAAAAGTGGATTAGTTAAACATTTAAATTTATCCGGTATTAAAGAGTATGGAGGTAAACTTCCTCCTCAGGCTGTTGATATAGAACAGGCTGTATTAGGAGCATTAATGTTGGAAAAAGATGCGCTGACTACAGTTATTGATATTTTAAAACCTGAAAGCTTTTACAGAGATTCCCATTCCAAAATATTCGAAGCTATTGTCCAGCTTTTTAACAATAGTGAGCCTATTGATATAAAAACTGTCGTTCACCAATTGAAAAAAAATGGTGTTCTGGAAGAAGTTGGAGGTGCGTATTACATATCGGAGCTGACAACTTATGTCAATTCAGCAGCAAATATTGAGTATCATTCCAGAATTATCTCTGAGCAATCAATTAAACGAGAGTTGATAAAAGTATCTTCAGAAGTGCAAAGGGATGCTTTTGATGATACAATCGATGTTTTCAATCTTCTTGATAGAGCTGAACAATCACTTTTTGATATTTCTGAATCACATATCAGGAAGAATTATGATCAAATGAGCGATCTTTTAAAGAAGGCCATTGATGATATCCAGGAAAAAAAGAACAAAAAAGATGGACTAACGGGTGTAGCGACTGGATTTACAGCGCTTGACAGAATTACATCAGGTTGGCAACCAAGTGATTTGGTAATTATAGCCGCGAGGCCCGGTATGGGTAAGACTGCTTTTGTAGTATCAGCACTAAGAAATGCTGCAATTGATTTTAAAGAGCCTGTTGCAATATTTTCATTAGAAATGTCTTCAGTGCAGTTAGTAAATAGATTAATATCTGCAGAAGCTGAACTTGAAAGTGAAAAAATAAAGAATGGCAGACTTGCAGATTATGAATGGGAGCAACTTCTTCATAAAACCTCGAAATTGTCAGAAGCTCCAATCTTTATTGATGATACACCCGGATTAAGTATTCTGGAGTTGAGAGCGAAAGCAAGGAGACTAGTTGCACAGCATGAAGTTAAATTAATCGTAATAGATTATCTGCAGTTAATGACTGGTGAAGCTTCCAAATCAGGAGGTGGAAATCGTGAGCAGGAAATTGCTAATATTTCCAGGTCTCTAAAGGGAATAGCGAAAGAACTAAATATTCCGGTCATTGCACTGTCTCAGTTGAGTCGAGCAGTTGAAACAAGGGGAGGAGATAAAAAGCCACAACTTTCGGATTTAAGGGAATCGGGATCAATAGAGCAGGATGCAGATATGGTAATTTTCCTTTACAGACCAGAATATTATGGAATTACTCAGGGAGAGGATGGAATGCCTTTGAATGGAATGGGTGAAGTTATAATTGCGAAACACAGAAATGGTAAGACAGATTCCGTTAATCTTAAATTCATAGGGAAATTCACAAAGTTTGCTGATATGGATGACATAAATGTAGCTGAAAAACCATATGGACAATCTTTCCCATCGTCAGGTTCCTCGGGTAATACTGATATAACCATTACTCTACCAAGCAGAGCAAATCAAAATAAGAATGATGATGACGTTCCTTTTTGATCTATGAAGGCATTAAAACTACTTGATATTCAAACTGGAAAAATTGGAATAGAAAATGCGATAGTTCCGGAGCCATCAAATATACAGGCTTTAATAAAAATAAAAGCTGGTGCGCTCAATAAGAGAGATCAATGGATTTGTGAAGGGTTATACCCGGGATTAAAAGAAGGTGCTACTCTTGGTTCGGATGGATGTGGTGTTGTAGTAAAAGGCCCGGAAAAATGGATAGATAAAGAAGTAGTAGTAAACCCTAATATAAACTGGGGGACTTCAGAATCTTCACAATCCGGGAAGTATTCCATACTGGGTATGCCTGAGGACGGAACATTAGCAGAATATTTGCTTGTTGATATTGATAAAATATATAATAAGCCTACTCATTTAACATTTAGTCAGGCAGCTGCATTGCCATTGGCTGGTATGACCGCGTACAGAGCCTGTTTTACAAAAGGTAAGATAGATAAAGGAATGAATGTGCTAATTACCGGAGCAGGTGGAGGTGTCGCGAATTTTGCAGTAAAATTTGCTATTGCTGAAGGTGCCAACGTTTTTATAACTTCAGGAAGCTTTGATAAAATTAAAAGATCCATTGCTCAGGGAGTTAAAGATGGATTTAACTACAAAGATGCTGAATGGGTAGATCAGGCAAAGCAGAATGTGAAAAATGGTTTTGATGTAATAATCGATAGTGCAGGTGGGGACAGTCTCAATAAATACTTGAAAATTATAAAAAACGGAGGCAGAATTATACATTATGGAGCAACGACAGGAAGACCTTCAAATGTAGATTTATTTAGATTATTCTGGTCGCAGGCATCAATTATGGGGAGCACAATGGCGAGTGATAAAGAGTTTGGAGAAATGATCGATTTTGTGGAGAAGCATAAAATAGAACCTGAAATTGATTCTGTTTTTGAATTTGAAGATTATACTAAAGCTTTCGAAAGAATCCGAAGCAGCTCACATTTTGGGAAAGTTGTGATTACATTTTAAATTGAAAACTTCCAGATCTTTATTTCATTTCACCGGTCTTTTCAAGACTTAATAAAGATTGAAAGTGCTTATTTGAAACAATCAAAATTTTAATCACCCTTACGTCTGTTTTTTATGGATTAATCATATTCAATTAAAAAATTCTGATAAGCGTTTTTCAATTCCGCCAGTGTTTTTAAGTCTTTTTCTATTTCACACAATTTTATTCCTTTCTCAAATGTGTTTTTTGCTTTTTCAATTTCATCCAGTTCAATGAATAAATGAGCTGCATGGAAATAAGTTGGGATGTAATTCTCAAAATTTTCAAGTAGCTCAATAAAAAGATTCTTTGCAGTGAGCGGTTCTGCTTCAATATACTCCAGAGCTAGTGCATATTTGATGAATGGATCATTTGGAGTTTCTTTAGAGAATTGGAGAAGCTGTTTTATTCTGGTTTCATTCATGTTTTGGATTTTTATTTAGTGCTTTATTGACTAACTTCACGGTTCAAAATTAACCCTAAAATTTTACGGAATATTATATGAATATATTGGTTTGTATTACACACGTTCCAGATACTACATCCAAAATTGCATTTACGGATGGTAATACAAAATTTGATTCGACAGGAGTTCAGTTTATTATTGGTCCATATGATGACTATGCATTGGCAAGAGCTGTGGAATTGAAGGAACAGAATGGTGGAAAGATCACAGTATTAAATGTTGGTACAGCTGAAACTGAACCAACAATCAGGAAAGCACTTGCAATTGGAGCAGATGAGGCGATTAGAGTAAATGCTGAGCCCAAAGATGCTTTTTTTGTTTCAAAGCAAATTGCAAAAGTGGTTAAAGAAGGAAACTTTGATCTTATTATGATGGGAAGAGAATCCATAGATTATAATGGAGGTCAGGTGCATGGAATGGTGGGTGAATTAGTAGGCTTACCTTCTGTTTCTCCGGTAATGACACTTGATATTGAAGGAAATACAGCAAAATTATCCAGAGAGATAGAGGGAGGAAAAGAATACATGGAACTGGAGATGCCTTTTATTGCAGGCTGTCAGGAGCCTATCGCAGAATGGAAAATACCTAACATGAGAGGTATTATGTCAGCAAGAACAAAGCCCTTAAATGTCGTAGAGCCGGAAGGTGATGAAGTAAGAACAGAAATATCAGAATATGCACTACCTCCTGAGAAAGGAGAAGTTAAGCTTATTAGCGCTGATAATTTAGAGGAATTAGTTAACTTATTGAAAAACGAATCAAAAGTCTTATAATAATATGGTATTAACATTTGTTGAATTAGATGATGGTGCAGTAAAAAAATCTTCCTTAGAGGCAGTTAGCTACGGTGCTGGTTTAGGTGATACAACAGCGATCGTATTTGGTGAAGTAGATAGTAATTCACTTGAAGCTATTGGTAAGGCTGGTGCTTCAAAAATCCTTCATGTTAAGGGAGAAGATTATAAAGAAGTTAATGTAATGGCATATGCATCTGCTATTGCAGAAGCAATGAATAAGGAAAATGCAAAATATCTTGTATTAGCAAAATCGTCAATAGGTGATCCTATTTCTGCGAGAGTATCGATTAAAGTAGATGCATCATTAGTATCTAATGTTGTTGAATTACCAGATACTTCTTCCGGTTTTAAAGTCAAGAGAAGTATATATACTGGAAAAGCTTTTGCAATTACAGATGTAAAAGGTGATAAAATAATATTATCTCTTAAGAAAAATGCAGCGCCAGTTAAAGAAGATGGCAGCTCAGCATCTATAGAGGAATTTAATCCTACAATTTCCGATTCAGATAAAAAAGTAAAAGTCACTTCAACAGAAAAAGCAACA
>CAYTFO010000023.1:23989-29994 GCA_964437135.1 uncultured Roseivirgaceae bacterium
TATTACCAGAGGCAGAAATTGTTGTTTCAGGTGGCAGAGGTCTGAAAGGACCAGAAAATTGGGGAATGATTGAAGATTTAGCAAAAACTCTGGGAGCTGCAACAGGGTGCAGCAAACCTGTATCTGATATGGATTGGAGACCCCATCATGAACACGTGGGTCAGACAGGAGTGAAAGTTGCTCCTCAATTATATATAGCAGTTGGTATTTCAGGGGCTATACAGCATCTTGCAGGTGTGAATTCTTCAAAATATATTTTGGTAGTAAATAAGGATGAAGAGGCTCCATTTTTCAAAGCAGCTGACTACGGCATAGTAGGAGATGCTTTTGATGTTTTACCAAAGCTTACTGAAGCGATTAAGAACAGTCAATAAATGCCTGAAAAGATACAATTGGAAATATTAGGATTGTCTTCAAGTCAATCACAGTCAGGATCATTTGCTTTGGTCCTGGGAGAAGTTAGTGGAAATAGAAGGTTACCAATCATCATCGGAATGTTTGAAGCCCAGGCTATAGCGATTGAAATTGAAAAGATTACTCCTAATAGACCAATGACCCATGATTTATTCAAGTCTTTTGCACATAGCTTTGATTTTGAGATAAAAGAAATCATAATTTCTGATTTGAAGGAAGGTGTTTTCTTTGCCAAAATAGTTTGCAGTAAAGAAGGACAATCATTTGATATTGATAGCAGACCTTCGGATGCAATAGCAATTGGCTTACGATTTGGTGTTTCCATTTACACCAATGAGGCGATCATGACCGAAGCAGGAATTGTATTGACAGATGAGGCAGAGGAGGAGCAAATCACAAAGCCAACAAAAAGTAAATCTGAAAAACCCAAAGATCTCGGCGACATGTCATCTGATAAACTAAATGAAATGCTTGATGAAGCATTGAATTCAGAGGACTATGAAAAAGCAGCCAAGATTCGAGATGAGTTAAACCGTAGAAACTGATAAGGTTTATAGATGGATTATTTAAGGGCATTAGGTGGGCTATTGGGATTAATTGCAATAGCCTATTTATTGTCCTCTAATAAAAAATTAGTCAATTGGAGACTGGTTATCTCTGGTATTTTAATACAATTATTCATTGGTGTTTTAATTGGACAGGTTCCAATCGTTCAGGAAGCATTCTCCTGGTTATCGAGTGGGTTTGTTAAGTTCTTAAACTTCTCACTTGAAGGAGCTTCATTTTTATATGGTGATTTAGCAAAAAATAGTGAGGTTGATGAAAGTGTAAAGCACAATCTGGGATTCTTATTTGTCTTTCAGGCTTTACCCACGGTTATATTCTTTTCAACAATTACAGCCGGTCTGTACTACCTTGGTATATTACAAAAAATCGTTTACGTCTTTGCCTGGATAATGGCAAAATCAATGCGACTTTCGGGAGCTGAAAGTCTGTCAGCTGCCGGGAATGTTTTTCTTGGTCAAACTGAAGCACCCATGTTGGTAAGACCATTCATTGGCAAAATGACTACTTCGGAGCTTAATTGCCTGATGACAGGCGGGATGGCCACTATTGCAGGAAGTGTTCTTGGAGCATATGTTTCTTTTTTAGGAGGAGGTGATCCGGCTCAGCAAGCGGTATTTGCTACCTATCTATTGAGTGCGAGCATTATGAATGCACCAGCAGCGATTGTGATGGCAAAAATATTTCTACCAGAAGAAAATCCGGAAAAAATAGACACTCAACTAAAAATTAACAAAGATACACTTGGAGTCAACTTAATAGACGCATTAGCAAAAGGAGCATCCGACGGCATGAAATTGGCACTTAACATAGGAGCAATGCTATTAGCTTTTATTGCAATTATTTATGCTTTGAATTGGATACTGGTGGATGGAATAGGGGCCTACACTGGTTTGAATGTCTATATAATTCAATCTACAAATGGAGCGTTTCAGGGACTTTCATTAGAGTATTTGCTGGGACAGGTATTTAGATTATTTGCTTTTCTAATTGGTGTTGAATGGAGTGAGACAATCCTTGTGGGAAGTTTACTTGGGCAAAAAACTGTTATTAATGAATTTGTAGCCTATTTAAGTCTCGCAGATATGAAAACTGATAGTTTATTGAGTAATAAATCAATTATTATATCAACTTATGCACTTTGTGGATTTGCTAATTTTAGCAGCATTGCAATCCAAATTGGTGGAATAGGTGGCATGGCACCTAATAGACAACCAGATCTATCTAAGCTTGGATTTAGAGCTTTAGTTGCAGCTACATTTGCAACATTGATGACTGCTACCATAGCGGGTGCTATGTTTTCATAGCGATTTCAATATAACTTACTCGTAATTATTCAATTAAAATTAAAGCTCGGAGCTGGTTTTATATTAAAAATACCCATACCTCCAAGTCTTAAATTTCAGCTTCTTACCAACTGATCCATAATAAGTTTTGCAGTCGCAGGATTTGTTGCCAATGGAATATTATGGACATCGCAAATTCGCATCAGCATTTGTACATCAGGTTCATGGGGATGTTTATCCATCGGGTCCCGGAAGAATATTACTGCATCTAATTTTTTTTCCGCAGCAAGTGCCGCTATCTGAGCATCTCCACCAAGTGGACCTGATAGAAATTTATGAACCGGAATATTTGCTTTTTCAGCATGACTACCTGTTGTACCTGTCGCAACTATTTCAATTTGCTGAAGTTCTTTTTTGTATTCTAGTAAAAAAGCCACCATATCAGCCTTTTTACCATCATGTGCTATTACTGCTATTTTCATTGCTTAAATTTCAATTATTAAAATTCATAAAAAAAGCGATCATAAGACCGCTTTTTATTGAATTAATATAATTTATTCGTAATTGGGGTTTGGTTTTGGCCCTCCAGACATAATTTCATCGTTTGCAAATTCTTCAAACTTCTCGAAGTTTTTAATAAACCTTCTTGCTAAATCATTTGCCTGTTTATAGAACCCCTGATCATTTCTCCAGGTTTCTCTTGGGCTTAAAATTTCGGAAGGAACATTTGGACATGTAAGTGGAATTTCAGCACCAAATATAGAGTGGGTTCTATATCCAACATTATCAAGTTTTCCTTCTAATGCTGCGGTGATCATTGCTCTTGTGTACTTTAATTTTATTCTTTCACCAACACCGTAAGCTCCTCCGGTCCAGCCCGTATTAATCAGCCAGATTTTTACATCATTTTCTTCCATTTTTTTACCCAGCATTTCTGCATACTTTGTTGGATGTAAAGGAAGAAATGGAGCTCCGAAACATGCGGAAAACACCGGTTCAGGTTCAGTTACTCCTGCTTCAGTACCTGCAACTTTCGAAGTGTAACCAGAAATAAAATGATACATCGCATGGTTTTTTGAAAGCCTTTGAATTGGTGGGATCACCCCAAAAGCATCACAAGTAAGGAAAAATATGTTTTTTGGAATACCTCCAATAGAGGGCTGTATTGCATTTCTGATATGATCTATTGGATAAGATACCCTTGTGTTTTCTGTCTTTGAGCTATCCTCGTAATCTATTTCCCTGGACCCTTTTTTGAAAACGGTATTTTCGACAATAGCACCATATTTAATTGCGTTCCAGATATCTGGTTCTTTTTCTTCAGTAAGGTCAATCACTTTGGCATAACATCCCCCTTCAAAATTGAATACATTTTTATCTGTCCATCCATGTTCATCGTCACCAATTAGAAGTCGATTAGGGTCGGCTGATAATGTAGTTTTGCCTGTTCCTGACAACCCAAAGAAAATTGCAGTGTCATGATCTTCCTTACCCATGTTTGCTGAACAGTGCATGGACAATACATTATCATACGTAGGAAGTGCGTAGTTCAGAACAGAGAAGATACCTTTTTTCATTTCTCCGGAATACTCAGTACCACCAATAATGATCATTTTTTTTGTGAAATTGACGATGGCAAAGTTTGCCTGGCGGGTACCATCATTATTTGGATCAGCTTCAAATCCCGGGCAATCAATGACTGTAAAATTTGGCTCAAAATTTTCAAGTTTATAATCCTCCGGCTGCAAGAACATATTGTAAGTGAATAGATTATGCCATGCAAATGTATTGATGAACCTAACTCTCAATCTGTGCGTTTTGTCAGCACCAGCATACATGTCCCTTATATATACTTTTTTCTCCTCAAGATAACCGATCATTTTATTGTAGATTCTATCAAAATTTTCAGGAGATATGGGTTGGTTTACATTACCCCACCAAACGGTATCTTTAGTATTAGCATCCTCTACAACGAATTTATCTTTGGGTGCTCTACCGGTAAATTTTCCGGTATCAACAGTAAGTGCACCTGTGTCTGCCAGATGTCCTTCATTGTTTTTTATACTTTCTTCTATTAATTCTGCCTGACGAAGATTCCAGTGAGCTTCTTTCACCTTTATTCCAAGTCCTTCTAAACCACTTTTTTGGGATTTCAATCCGAATTCTTGCATAGTATGATATAATTGAATTAAACTTGTCTGTTTTTGCTTTAAAAATGTGATTATTTAAAACTCAACATAAACTTGTTGAGAAATTAGATTTCAAATTTAATGCAATCGATTGTAGTATAACCAACAATTAGAGAATAATTCTTAACCCTAAATATTTTAGAATAACTATTAGATAATATGAAACAATTGACCCATGACCATCCGGATCACGCAATGAATCAACGAACGGTCTTAGGACATCCAATAGGTCTGTATATTCTGTTTTTTACTGAGCTGTGGGAGCGTTTTAGTTATTATGGAATGCGAGCAATTCTCACATTGTACATGATTAGTTCCATTTCAGACTCAAATGCAGGATTAGGTTGGAACGAGGGCCAGGCATTAGCTATTTATGGATGGTACACTATGCTTGTGTATGTGATGTCAATACCAGGAGGAATTCTGGCAGATAAATTTATCGGTCAAAAGAAAAGTGTACTGATAGGAGGACTAATACTTGTAGCTGGTCACAGTATTTTGGCCATAGAACAATTATGGGCGTTTTATACAGGATTATTATTAATTGTTCTGGGAGTAGGAGGGCTTAAGCCTAATATTTCTACGATGGTAGGAGGTTTATATCCTCAGGGAGATGAAAGAAGAGATGGTGGATTCACAATCTTCTATATTGGTATAAATGTGGGAGCTTTTTCAGCTTCATTGCTTGTAGGATACATTGGAGAAACTATTGGCTGGCATTATGGATTTGGTTTAGCAGGTATTGGAATGGCTTTGGGACAAATAGTCTTCATGTTTGGTCAGAAGTTTTTGAAGGGTGTAGGAGAACCACCGGTAATAAACAAAGGTGAATCTAAAGATAATAGTGAAAATGAGGAATCATCTTCACTAAGTGAACTTTTCAGCAACCTATTGAAATCACCTCAACAGCTTGTGATTACTTTAATTCTTATTGCCACAGGTGTTATTTTAAGTTTTTCGTTTTTTGAAGGATATGAAATATATGCTTATACAGCATTATTTATCTTTTTAGCCATTTCTGTAGGTCTTCTTATGATGATATACAAGGAGGTAAATAAAATTGAAAAAGACAGATTTCTTGTCCTCCTGCTATCTTTTATAATTGTTATAGTTTTCTGGGGTGCTTTTGAACAGGCAGGTGGATTGATGAATATTTATACAAAGCAGAAAATAGATACGGTAATATTTGGTATTCAAATACCTGCATCTGTTTTTCAGGCAGTTAATCCAATGTTCATTATAATCTTTGGGACGATAGTAGCAAATTTCTGGCTTTGGATAAAACACCGTGGAAAAGAATCTTCATCTATTTTTAAAATGGCAACAGGTACTATTGTTATGGGTACCGGATTTATTTTCATGGCAATTGCAGCGACAGAGGCAAGTAGTGGAGTAGGAGCTAAGGGTGCTTTAGTATGGTTAATATTGGCATATTTATTCCATACTCTGGGCGAATTAAGTGCTTCACCGGTAGCACTATCATTTATAACCAAAGTTGCTCCGGTCAAGTATGTATCTATATTAATGGGATTCTATTTTGCAGCTACGGGAT
>CAYTFO010000024.1:0-18716 GCA_964437135.1 uncultured Roseivirgaceae bacterium
ATATCTTTATGCGTTAGATGATTTTTAATCATTGTCTCAAATCCAACTTTCTGTCCTCTTTCAAATGCAGTATCTTTTAAAAACTCAACTATTCTGGTTCTTGCATCTTTAAATACTAGGGACTCGATTTTCCTTTCCATTTTTTTTAGCCTGAAACCCATGATTTTCATGATTTTAAGACTTAATGGCTTGTTTTCTTTCATCAGTTCTTCCATATCCTCGATAGTCAATGGACAAACTGTTGTCTTTGGATCAAGGGCCTGAGCATAATCTGATCTCTTATCCTCCCCCGCAAGAGCCATTTCACCAAATATTTCACCATGGCCTAAAATAGCTTTCACAATCTCATTCCCATCTTCAGATTTCGATGCTATTTTAATTCGACCTTCAGAAATCATATAAATTTTATCTGCGTCCTGCTCCTGAAAATAGATATAATCATTCTTTTTAAAATCATGAAAAACATGTTTTCCCTTCATCGAAGGAATTTTGTGCGGACATAGAATTTCATAAAGATCTACTTTTTCAAAGTACCAGATTTTTGATTCTCCACTCATAACTTCAAAATGATATCACTACTAATTTAAGGTTTACTTGTTTCATGAATAAATCGTAAACAATTTTGTTTCTAAATTAATTCTTCTGGAAGAAAACTTTCACTATCAATTTAATGGATTACCTTTCAGTCAAAGCCCTTCATATCATTTTTATGGTAACATGGTTTGCAGGACTTTTTTACCAACCAAGATTGTTCATTTATCACACTGAAGCATTGCTTAAAGATGAGCCAGAAAAAGGTATTTTAAACACTCAGCTGGGTATTATGTCTAAACGGCTTTGGTTCATAATCACGTGGCCAAGCGCAATAATTACTCTTATTTTAGGTGTTTATTTATTGATATTACAACCTGCGTGGTTAAAACAGCCCTTTATGCATGTAAAACTGAGCTTTGTCTTTCTATTGTATGGCTACCACATAAGTTTACATTATATTTTTAAAAAACTTCAAAAGGGCGAAACTAAATTTACATCTCAGCAATTAAGAATGTGGAATGAGGTGGCAACCATTATACTGATAGCTGTAGTCTTTCTAATTGTCAAAAAAGATCAGTTAAGCTGGATATGGGGAATAACCGGAATTCTGGGAACGGCAATTATATTATCAATTGCAGTTAAACTATATAAAAAATATCGAGAAAAATGAAAAAACTGTTAATCACCTTTCTTTTGACAAGTGCAATATTCGCTTGTACTGAAGTAAAAGATTCCTTTGAACTTCCTGTATTAGGAAGGTCGAAAGTTGTAGAAAAAGAAGTCAATGGTGAAATCACTTATGATACAGTCCAACATAAAATTGCTGATTTTTCTTTTGTAAATCAGGATAGTGTTGTTGTTACAAATGAAACATTTTCATCTAAAGTTTATGTAGCTGATTTCTTCTTCACAACCTGCCCAACCATTTGCCCGGTGATGAAACAACAAATGCTGAGAGTATATGATGTCTACAAAGAAAATCCGGAATTTGCCATCATTTCTCATACAATAGACCCTGAGTATGATACGGTAGCACTGCTCAATGACTATGCATCAAGATTGGGAGTATCATCCAGTACCTGGCATTTTGTGACCGGAAATAAGGATGAAATCTATGATATAGCCGAGGAAAGTTATCTTTCTATTGCAGATGAAGATGAGTCAGCACCTGGCGGGTTTATTCATAGTGGCGCCTTTATTTTAATTGATAAAGAAGGAAGAATCCGTGGAGTTTATGATGGTACGATCGAGGAACAGGTAGATGTTTTAATTAAAGATGTGGAAAGACTGATCAATAGTTATAAAAAGGAAGATAATGTATAGACTTTCTATTATTCTCTTCCTTTCATTGTTTCTATTCAAATGTACTGCTCCCAGTGACCAGAAAGGAACCTATACTCCTCCTGGCATGGACAAAAGAACAGAATTAAGGTACCAACAATATCTAATTGAAGGTAAAAAGCTTTATAAAACCTATTGCACAAATTGTCATGGAAAAGAAGGAAAAGGAGTTGGTAAACTGTACCCTCCTTTGGCTAATTCCGATTATTTAAGAAAATACCCAAATAAAATAGCCTGCATAATAAAATACGGACAAAAAGGAGAAATTGTGGTGAATGGAGTTCCATACAATATGCAAATGCCTGAAAATAAAGATTTGACACCAATCAAAATTGCTGAAATTCTAACCTATATATCCAATAGCTGGGGAAATGAACAAGGATTTATACCTGTCAGTAAAGTCAAAGAGCAGCTTAAAGATTGTACTCCTTAAGAGCTTCTTTGCCTTCTTTCAGGGCATTTAGCATATCTGTTCTTACTTGTGTGATACCCTCCATTTGCTCATCCAGATACTTTTTCAGTTCCTCTTCTGAATCCGAAGTGAAGTTTGGCTCGTACTGTCTCATCCAAACCATCATGCTTTGGTTCGCTTTCTCCAGCTTCTCAGCTTTTTCAATTAAAATATCGATTGCCGTTGAATCAACAGAAGTAATTGTATCCGCAAGATTTCGTAGTGTTTTACTGGCCTTTCGTAATTCACCCATCTTAGGCATAACTTCATCATGAACTTCAATTATCTCTTTCTTAAATTCATCAGGATTAAACTTATTTTCCAGGCTTTCTGTAGCTGTACAAGAAATCAAAAGAGATGCAAAAATTAATTTTAGGTATTTCATTTTAATCTGTCTTTAAACTTGCTTCTTTAAGTATATACATTAATTGATCAGTATCGGTATCATTCAATTCCAATGTTCCAGTGATTTCAACCAGCTTAGCAGTGTATTTAATATCTTCTTTCATATAAACCTGAGCTACAGTTTCAGGACCACCAGTCCCACAAAAAAAACAGGATGCTATAGGTAGTGAACTTATAATCAATTGATCCGGCTGAAACATTCCTTCGAAAGGTATTATGTAGCCAGCAAGGGTAATCTGCTTCCCTTCTAACGCCTTTATCTCCTGAGAAAACTTAGGTACATAAATCTCTCCGTACTCATCATAGCTCTTTTCGTAATCTATCTTTTCCAGAGTTTTCCAGGTTTCAAATTTGTTCTGTGCCAGGCCTTGAAAACAAGACAGAAAAACGAACGACAATAAAACTTGTTTCAAATATTTTGATTTTTCAAACATAAGGCAAAGATATAATGATACAGTCTAATCCTTAAGTAAACGATCTATCTGTTTCTGATGATGTTGGATATGCATTTTGAAAAACCATAAGGTACTCTCAAGGGATACCCTTCCTATAAAAGGGTGCTTAAAGATTGCTTTGTCTTTATTAGATTCCGGATATTCAACAACAAACTCCTCAATATTTTTTCTTATTCTATCCCAATCTTCAAAAGATGAATTTAAATCTTTGCTTTCAGGATCAGATACAACCTTTGGTGCTTTGAATTTTAATGGGGTCGTCATGATCAAATACAAAAAAATCATTTTTATTGGTTCAAAAAAACTCTTTTTTGGGAGTGATGGAGATTGAATTTTCTTTTGAAGATAATTTAATGTTCCAGCCTCAGATATAATCAAATGATTTATTACCTGCAGAACAGACCAGCTTTCTGGGCTGGGTTTGCGATTTAACAATTCACCATCAAATGCTTGCAGCCTGGTATATATTTTTGAGTTCATTTCACTTAGCTCAGCCAGTCTATTTTGATATATTGCATTCATATATTACTACTTAAAATATAGATTTTACAATTTTAATGAATACTTGGCGTATCAGATAAAAAACCTTATATTCGAACAACATTCAGAGTTTTTGTCTGTAAACCACACTAAATGTCGTATCTTTCAAATTCCAGGTATCTAAGATTTAATAGTAGGTACACGACATTTTATATTTATTTAGGAATTATATTTGAAACGAATTGCATTAATAGCGCTTAATTATGCATGTTTTTGACATTATAGCTCTGTTTATATTTTTATCAGGGTTATTTATTTACATCAACACTTACTTCTTAAAGCTGCCTTCATCAATTGGTTTGATGATTCTGGCTTTAACTCTCTCTGTTTTGATATTTATATCAGGACTGATTATACCATCTTTTAAAATAGACGCACTTGAACTTGAGTCCTATGATTATTCAGAGGTACTCTATCAGTTTGTACTAAGCTTCATGTTATTTGCAGGTGCTCTAAACATAGATTTCAAGAAACTTTCGAAACTCCGAGCACCAGTACTTGTATTAGCTACAACAGGAGTTTTTATATCGACACTTGTAATAGGAACATTTATATATTTTATTCTGGACTGGTTACATATAGGATTGAGCTATATGTATTGTCTTGTTTTCGGTGCATTGATTTCACCTACAGATCCTATTGCCGTCACAAAATTTATAGATCGTTTTCACCTCTCTGAAGACTTAAAAATCAAAATCAAGGGTGAATCTCTGTTTAACGATGGAATTGCTGTAGTACTTGCACTTACTCTATTGGATGTTGCAGCAGCAAGTCAGGATCATGATCTGACAGTGTTTGAGATTGGTTACATATTCGTCTCTGATATTGGAGGAGGAATTTTTATAGGGCTTTTTCTTGGATATGTAGGTTTTAGACTTCTCCAATACATAGATAATGATGAAGTAGAAGTAGAAATTTTAATAACACTCGCCATTGTTATGGTTGGATCTTTCCTTGCAGACTTTATCCATGTATCTTCAAAACAAGCTGCAGTTGTAATGGGGCTGGTCATAGGGAATGAAGGGAGAAGTGAACATGTAGCAGGGGCTGCAGGTGATTATGTCTATAAGTTCTGGAACCTGATAGAAGAGGCCCTTGCAGCAATGCTATTCGTGCTAATAGGTCTTGAAATGCTCGTTATACCGTTAAATGTAGATTATTTCGCGGCAGGATTTTTGGCAGTAAATGTGGTACTATTTGGCCGCTGGATCAGTGTATACATACCTATAAAATTAATGTCCGTCCGGCAGAGTTTTGATAAAAGTACTATACCCGTTCTTACCTGGGGAGCATTGCGTGGAGGACTGCCTATCGCTTTATCTCTATCTCTCCCAGACTTTTATCACAGAGACGTTGTAATTACTATTACCTATATCGTGGTTGTATGCTCTGTATTGTATCAGGGATTAACAGTACCTACTTTGATGAGAGGTTTTGCGGTAACTAAAGAAAATTAATCCTCTATTGATTTGGTCATAACTGCAATCTTGGATTCTTTGAGTACCTCAGAAGAAATAAATCCTCCCAATAGTTTACCAATCCCTTTCCAATCATGTGTTGCCATGATGATCATTTGAGATCCCAGATCTTTTGCAAATCTTAATATCTCGTCTGCTTCATCCGAACCTTTTATTGCAGTGACTGAATAGTCAATAAGCTTATTAAACTCTGCAAAATTCTTTAATTTCTTTTCTACATCTTTCCCTGAAATCATTGTATCACTGTATACCTTCACAAGGTGAATGTGTGATTTATACTGCTTCTGTATTTCTTTTACATCCGGAATCAGGTCCAGTTGTTCTGATCGCATATCTGTAGCAAATACAATACTATTTATCATCGAAAAATCAGTAGATTGTTTTACAGTGATGACCGGGCAGTCAGATTGCTTAGCTACTTTTTCCGCTGTTGTTCGTGTGAAAAAACCTTTAATACCGGTCACTTCCCTTCCGCCTATGATAATAACATCAGCAGGATAGTCTACTATCTCTTCAATAGGATCTCCATCTTTGATATCAACCTTCACATCAATACCTTCAAATATTTTTTCTTCGCTAATTCTTTCAAGCCTTGCTCTAGCATCTGCAACCGGTGTATCATCATTTACATATAATAAAGTAATCTGACTGTCAAACTTTTTAGCAAACGAAGCAGATGAAATAATTGCTGATTCTGATACTTCAGAAAAATCAGTAGGTACAAGTATTCTTTTCATTAGTAATAGAAATTATATTAAAAAATGAAATAAGCTTAAATTATAGATAGCTGTCTTAAAGTTAATTAGTTTTGAGTTGTATTTAATAAAAATGAAAAAAATCAGAAAATATCAGGAAATTCCACAGATATTAAGTTGGATTTTGATCTCAATCTTTTTCATATCCGGTTGTACAGAAAGTGAAGGCCAAAAAGAGGAAATTCAATCCTCTCCCAGAATACGAAAAGGTGTTTCGATAGTTCAACCCGAATCCGGAGCAGACTTTGTCCTTGGAGACCCGATTTCTTTCCAGCTTGTTCATAAGGATGATCTTCCTATTGATTCTGTAAAACTTGAAATCTTTGAAACCACCATCTCAAATATTGGCAATCAGGTTGAATGGGAAGCTTCTTACACTGGTTCTCCTGATATAAAAATATTTGCATACTACGGAGAGAAAGTTGAAGCTGTATTCCCAAATGTGAAAATTCTTTCGGATAAAGAACCTCAACAAATGACATATAGAATTGTAAATCAATTCTCGCATGATGAGAATGCGTATACTCAGGGTTTATACTTTCATAATGGTCAGTTAATAGAAAGTACCGGTCAAAGGGGAAGTTCCACCATTAGAATAACAAACTATGAAACTGGTGAAATTGATAAAATTAAAAACCTTGAGAGTAAGTACTTTGGGGAAGGTGCCACAGTGTTCAATAATCAAATCTATCAATTGACCTGGACCGGTCAGGTTGCGTTTGTTTATGATCTGGATCTTAACCAAACGAATTCCATAAGGTATTCAACTGAGGGTTGGGGGTTAACATTATTTGGAGATACACTTCTCATGACCGATGGTTCTAATAAGCTACGATTTCTGAATCCCGAAGACTTTTCTACTGTAAAAACTTTGGAAGTTTTTGATGATAAAGCCAAAATTGACAACCTAAATGAAATTGAAGTTATAAATGGGATTTGTTATGCCAATGTGTATGCAGATGATTATATCATAGGAATTGATTTAAAAACTGGTGCTGTCGTTGAAAAAATAGATTTCCAGGGAATTATAGACAGAAATCGATATGTGGGGCCGGATTATGCATTTAATGGAATCGCCTACCTGGAAAAGGAAGAAAGAATTTTTGTTACCGGCAAACTATGGCCCATACTATTTGAAGTAGAATTTATAAACAAACCCATATAATTATATAAAATGAATTTTGAAGAAGCTCTAGAAAAAATCAGCGGAATGGCTGAGACACACGGTGGAAAATTAAATGCAAAAGTAAATTTCAAATTCGATGAAGGAGTTATTCACCTGGATGATACCGTGTCACCTACTGTGGTTAAGAGTGAAGATATTAGCGCCGCTTGTGTGGTGAAGATGTCTCTGGAAAACTTTGATAAACTTCTTGCCGGTGATCTTAATCCAATGATAGCATTCATGACCGGGAAAATGAAAATTGATGGTGATAAGGGTATTGCAATGAAACTCGCCGGACTATTTTAATGTCAAAACCATTCACACGGTATATAATCTTCTTTCTTCTCGCTTTTACACTTATATCTGCCAATATAGGTGGATATTCAATATATATTACTGACGAAGCGAGAAATGCACAATGTGCATATGAAATGTATGAAAGGGGGGATTTGATTGTTCCGACATTCAATGGTCAACTTAGAACAGATAAACCTCCCCTGCACTATTATTTTATGATGATTGGCTATAGCATTCTGGGAAAAAATCCCTATGCTGCCAGAATTTTTTCAGCCATTTTCGGTGCACTATTAGTGATTTTCACATCGTATGTAGGCTCAAAGTATATTTCACAAAAAGCTGGTACCTGGTCAGCGATTGTACTTTTATCCTCTCTTGGCTTTATCACGCAATTTCATTTAGCTGTACCCGATCCATATCTTTTGTTTTTTATGTGCGGGGGTATGCTCCTATATTTCATTTCAGACCAGGAAAAAAACACTAAATTCTTATACCTGGCATATGTTTTTATTGGATTGGCTGTCCTGGCAAAAGGACCTGTTGCTATTGTATTGCCCGGTATTACACTGCTTATCTATATTATCCTGACCAAAAGATTTAATGTAAAATCTATACTGGAACTGAAGCCTTTTATGGGACTGGCAATAGTACTAATTGTAGCAGTTCCCTGGTATGTACTGGTACACTTTAAGACTGACGGAGCTTGGACACAAGGGTTCTTTTTTGATCATAATATTGATAGATTTTCATCTCCTAAAGAAGGACATGGTGGTAACATACTTCTTCCTACCATATTTACAATTCTTACCCTTTTACCTTTCTCCATTTTTATTCCTCAGGTCGTAGGATTTGTCCTAGATAAAAGAAAAGAAAGTGTTTTTCTTTTCAGTGCAATTGGAGTTCTGGTCCCTGTAGTTTTCTTTTCAATAGCCAGCACAAAACTCCCAAGCTACATTAGCCCTGTTTTCCCTTTTGCCGCCTTATTAATAGGCTCATTTTTGAGTGAAAAATCAGAAAAGACACCTGCTATTAAATTCTCAGCTATATTCTTTTTCATATTATCTATTACTATCTGGTTTGCAGTTTATAAATTTTTGCCGAAAGAAAAGGGTATGGAATCATTAACAGATTTGCATTTCTTTTTTATTCCACTGGCTGTAGGAAGTGTAGTTGCCGTGATATTCTCAATTTTGAATAAAAATTATGTCTCTTTACTAGCAGTCGGATTTTCATTTATTATCACACATCAGTTGTTTTTCTATTTTGCTTTTCCAAAAGTTGATAATATAAATCCGGTTTCTAAAACAATTAGAATGCTCAAAGACTCAGAAAGCATAGTCAAATATCGAAGAATGAATCAGGCTTACCCATGGGCTCTAAATCGTACGATTGAAAACTACAACGATGCTTTAGAGTTAAACGAGTTTTTGAATAACAATCCTGAAGCAATTATTCTTACCAGAAAGAAATATCTCAAAGAGCTTGAGGAACTAAATCTAGAAGAAATTACAAGGGAAATTGATATTTTCGATAACAGCACGACTGTTATCCTGAAGAAATCGAATTAATCTTTAGAACTGATTTCAAACTGTAATAAGTCAAAATAGCAATGATCAATCCGATCGCTGCACCAGCAACAACATCTCTTAAAAAATGCTGCAGAATATAAATTCTTGAAAAACCTACAATCCATGCAATTATAGCAAGTCCCACCGCCTGATAGCTATTTTTCACTACCGTAAAAGCAAGTATTGAAGTCATTGCAACAGCAGACATAGTATGACCGGATGGAAAAGAAAAATTACTGTGAACCTCCACACCTTCAATAAAATCCAGGTTTACATCCAGCTGACTAAAATACTTTTTGGGTCTGGGCTCATTTGTAAAAACAACACGTTTAAAAAGATTTGAAGCCAGTAATGTAACAAAACCTGTAATCAGGTATAAAACTCCAATTCTCCATTTAACAATTAGAAATAATAAAATGATCACAGCAAAGAAAAGGCCGTCTCCAATGTGAGTAATGTAAGGCATTGTAAAATCAAATATTGAGACTCTACTGGCATTTACCATAAGTAAAAAATCTCCCTTTTCATACTGTAGGTTTAAAATGAAGGCGATAGCGAATAATACACTAAAAGCAATTAAGTAGTGGCTCCTGTATTTATCAGATATCATTATCTGAGTATGTAAAGTTTTCCGAATCCATTTTTAAATGCTCGATCTGCAGATGTTGATCTATGCTTAAAATTTTCAGTATCATCTTGCATGACAACCCGATATAGATAAACTCCATTGGCTAGTTTGTCCCCAAATTCATCAGTTCCATCCCAGGCATATTCGGATATATTATTTCCAATATTAATAGGACCAAGTTCAAATCTATCTATTTCTTTAACTACTCTACCTGAAATTGTCATGATCTGAATCTTTAAACGGTCAGGTATTTTGGAACCAGTAAGGGTAAATACAAATCTACAAGATGTTGAAAAGGGATTTGGATAAGGGTAAAAATGCGTTATTGTTGATTCATTGATTACTTCAAATGAAATCTCATAATTACCTTCACCAAAAGCATTATTACCCCGGGCATCCTCTCCATTTATCATTAAAGTGTAAGTACCATCTTGCAGAGGCGTTCTTGGACGCAAAGTCATTGAAAGAGGATTCTTCTTAGATGCCGGCACAAATTCGCTGCTATCTAAAGGTATAGTTCTACCATCTTCATTTGCTAAGGTATATGCTAAGTTTTCTCTGCTGTCAGAAAATAAAAATTGATTATTATCTTTCATCACTACATGGATTTCAGGGTTTGGTGAAACAATATCCCCGTCCAGTATATACTTCCCATCAAATGTTACATCCAGCACCGGGTTTATGGAGTCGGTATTCACCTGAATCAAATCTTCGAAAAAGGTCGAGTTGTTGAATTGATATAATTCCAACTCGTTTGAGTTTACACTAGTTTGCAGATTATTTAAACCACCAAAGTCTATTGATTCGAACAGTACCTTTGTTCTTACTGTATTCTGAGGTGGAACTTTTCCAATACGGTTCAGTTGAATATTCCCACTAGAACCATCATTTCTAACAAGATTTGCACTTATCTCTAGGCTATCATTTTGAATCTCCGTTTCTGTAGGATTATAAACAATCAGGTCAATCATAATATCCTCTCCTTCTTCAACCTCTACTGTGTCTGTAGATGCTATGGTTACTAGTAAATCAGCAGGTTTTTCATATTCTACCTGAAGATATTTAAACTGAGGAGGTGTCAGGTTTTCTTCATCCAAAAAGTCCATTTCGATTTCAATAAAAGGAAACTCATTTGCATCCGGCAGGTTAGTAATCAATTCTGTTCTTGCTCCGGAAAAATTAAGATTTCGTTCTCCCGAACTATTGACAGGGATAATCCTAAAGTCAATGGAATCAGAAGCTTCATCAGCCAATTCAAATGAAATAGAGTTCCAGTTTCTCGCGGGTCCAAATCTTGGAAAGATCAAGGTCCCGTTGTCAAAGATTCCTTCTATGCTTTCTGTAGTACGTATGAATTGAGATTTTAAGGGAGTAGAGCTTCCATCACTATCAATTACTTTAGCCATACCCGGCTCAATTCCTTTCTCCCCTACTATTACTACTGGCTGACCACCTGTGAGTCTTGACCATTGATCACGGGAAATACCAACTTCACCTAGAGATGAGAGTAGCTGATCATCAAATTCCTCATAAGCAACTGAATCGAAATTGAAAAGAACAATCCTGTCTCTGTTATCCATTAGACTAATGATCAGGTCTAAATATCTATTGCTTCCCAGTAAATTATCTCGAGTGAAATTATGAATTACCTGGGGAAGTCTTCCACAAATTAGTGGATTGGCTTCATCAAATTCGTTGCCAAAATCAATAGGACGAATTGGAGTTGCCGTTTGTTTATCAAAAACCATTACTCCAAAAGTATTCGCACGGCAACCAGGATCTATATTACCGGTAGTAACCAGCATGTTGATTCCATTTAAATCAACAGTCAGGTCCAGAAAATCAGTATATAGATCGGTTCCCGGAACTTTCAGCTCTAAATTCGAAAGTGTTCTTTCAAACTCAAGTTCACCTGTTGCCACATTAACATCCAACCCATCCAATGAACCTGATGGAAATTGATTAAGTGAAAATACTCCTGCTGCATTCTCCTGATCTGGAATCACTGTAAATGATGATTCCGCAAATAATGAGTCTTTTGCCGTTAGTGGATTTTCAATAGAAGTTCTCCAATATAGCACCGTAGTATCTGGTAATGTTGGCAAATTCCAGTTGTAACTAAAGACATGATTGCTTTCAACAATGGTATTAACCAGTTCAGAATTTTGAAATTCGGGATCTTCTGAAATCTGTATTCTAAATCTGAGGTTTTCCTTAGAAGGAACTACTGTTTGCCAATAAAACTTCAGATTATTATCCCCAATAACAGATCTATCTACCGGATATAGGTTAAAGCTATTTGCATTGAAGATATTTTCTGAGAAACTGAATTGATTGTTATTATCCCTTAACTCTTCTATTTTATTATCAGGATCTATAAAAAGATTAAATTGATAATTCCCTTCTGATTTTAACCTATTTTGGAAGGTTAAGGATACCAAATCAGTCCTTAGCACTCTTTCAACAGTGTAATTCATGGTATCCCTTTGTCCACCTGGATATACGGCAATTAACCTAATGTCTACAGAGTCAGGATCTGTTTTTCCATAATTATTCAGGTTAAGGTCTATTTTGAAGGAGTCTTCCAGGGCAAACACTGTTTGTCCGGAAAAAGATTGAATTGATACATTATCTTCAAACTCATAATCAGGAAGTTTTGTACCAAATATCTTTATAGACGGATCAGCTACTATCTGGGATTGTAGAATCTGAAGCCTTTTCCCTGGGTTTGAGCTACTTGATTTTGCAGTCTGAATAAATATTTCTCCCACTGAGTTCCCGAATGAAACTGAATCCTCAAACGCGTATTCATAAAAATCTGTTGTAAATGAATTTAGGTCAAGATCACCTGCCAATCCAACATTTGCTATAAACCCAATACCGGCTTTTAAATTTTCAAAAGTCCACTTTTCTCCAAAAGTTGTTACTCCCCCATAAATATCTCCTGCATTACAGCCATTTACTATGATAAACGGATATTTTCCTCTATTATCATACGCTCCGGGAGGACCTAATTCAACATCAGTTACTGTAGAACTACTATGGCCAAATATGGTGATCAGACTTACTCCGTTATTGACCTCCTGTTCAATCGGAAAAGTCTCTGACACATCCGATGATGTTTTGAATTGATTTTTAATATCTCCTCCCAGAAAATCTCCAGAAGCTTTTTCTCCATAATTGAGAATATAATTTCTGAATTTTTCCAGTTCATCCAGAGTTCTACCTCCACTCAACTGAATGATATTCTTTTTCCAAAGATCATCGAACTCAAACTGCTCATGCTCCTTTACTTTTTGAAGATAAGATGACACAGTTTGTGGATCTCTTGCACTCAATCTGCCAACTGGAATAGCAGGAACATCCGATTCTGCTCCTAAAAGTCCTGCGCTATAATAACTATCACTACCCGGAACCCCATATGTGGGTATTTGAATCGGTGAATCAACACCTCCTCGGTAGTATTTTCTGGTTAAACTCCAGCCTTTCCCAACAATAAAGACATACTTAAATTGGCTCTGACCAAATTCCAGCAATCTTCGAATGGCAATCGGAGAAGGATCTCCATAGTTGAACTGATCATATACAGCCTGAATTTCAGCAAGTTCTACATTAAAATCTCCTCCTTGTAGAGATGAACGATATTCAGCATATTGATCTACCGGAAACCCTTCATCAGCTGTATTTAGCAATTCATGATAGATAATCAGAAAATTATTGCCAATAGCATTTATTTCTTCTTCATTGGAAATAGATGCTTTAGTTATGGAACCTATCATTTCCGGACTTTTTAAGTCTTCAGTAGGTACAGATAATATTGTCCGTCCGGAAGATGAGGGAGCAATTACAAATTCTGAATATGTGCCTTCATCATAATCAAGAAGTTTAATTGGAAAAGCCGGGTTTGTAATGTCGTAAAACTGATAGGTTTCTCCTGGAAGTTTTTCGACTCTTACCAGGGTGTTTTCTATCCTTGGAACGATGTTAAATACTCTATTTACTGAGGTTTGATTCACCATAGTCTGCGGATAGCTCAGTTCAAGCAAACTCATTGCGACTCTGTCATCTACCCCAACATCAATAATATTAAGAGAAACAGTCAATTGATCAGGTGAAGCTAAATTAGAAGCGGGTATAGAATACTCAAGATTTTTAAAATCACGTCCCACAAATTGTTCTGTTTCAAAAGTGTTGGAATATCCTTCATCCGAACTTAGTTCCAGATTAAATCGATGGGCATTATTATTAGCACCATAAATAGAAGCCTTAACCGTTACCTGCTCAGAATTGCTGATAATATTATTAGTTTCAAAAATGTAATTTCTTGAATTGGTTCTTGTCGCAGCAGCATCAGCATACCCTTCTCCTCTGGTAAAGAAAGAAGGTGTGTAAATACCAACATCTGCTCCACGAATATAATTTTCCCCAAAAACCAGCCTGTCTATTTGTATATGATAAGTTACAGGTGTAAGACCCGTTCTATCCCCCAGTCCGCTATTTTGGATTCTCTTACCAGATGTTCCTATAGTTAAAAAATAAGTTGCTGTATCTGTAAATAAATTCAATCCTGTGTTTCCTTGCTCACCTTCCAAATAGAGATCAGTATCGGTTCTCCCATCATTCTTCTCCGCATAAAACTCAATATAATTTAAAGACCCACTATTCGAATTAACATTAATGGCAATCTCCTGACCTCTTCTAAACATTTGGATATTACCTGCCGTAATTCCATTAACCGGAAATCCTGCTTCCTGCAATTCCTGCCTGTTTATCCTGTAAAAACCATTCTCAGCTATTCGGACTCGATAGTATTCATTATCTAAGTCAATCCATTCATTTCCAAATGACTGAGCTTGTGCTATTAGTGAACTAAAAACTAAAAAAATGATCAGTATACTATTCTTCATTACCGTGGAAGTCAACCGTAATAGAAAAAACATGAGAATAAAGACCTTCTGCCTGATCAGCAACATCTGTCATAGCATAATCAATTGCTACTTCTTTAATTCTAAACCCTAAACCACCTGTAGGTGTATATTTCCAGTCGGTTTCACCATTTAATTCCGTAACCTGCTGAATCTGGCTGGCTCCAAATCTTAAAAATGCAATGTTTTTATATCCTAACTCCAGGCCTCCATGAGGGTCTATTGATGCAAAATCTGACTTGATTATGGTATTTCTCTTTCCGTCAAAAGTTGCATCCAATTCGACTGTAACTAATAATGAAAAGTCTTTATAATAAAAATCTCTTGCTGCTGCTAAAATGACTCGTGGGACTGTTACCTCGATTGTATTTTCAGGCACTAAATTTCCTGTAGCTAGATAAACATCTTCCAGTTCTTCTACATTGTGATTCCATGCATTGTAGGTTCCGAAAATGTCTCTCGCTACCAGTCCAAAATGCCAGTCATTCAAATCTTTGCGTGCACCAATATCAAGCCCAAATCCCCAGGCATTTGCGAAATCACCAACCCTACGATGGATGATTTTTACATTTCCACCCAAATCTATCCCTCCAAGTTGATCCAGCTTTCTGGCATAGGAAAACAATAAACCATAATCCGAAGATGAAAAAAATTCGACATTATCATAATTGATGGCTCCATTTGGATCAAAAAGAAAACGGGTATCAGGTATATCATCTATAGAAAACCTAATTAGGGAAACTCCAAGGCTACTTACGTCATCAAGTTTCATTGCAAATGCTCCGTAATCATAATTTGCGATTCCTCCGAAATAAGATGAATGCATCAATCCTAATTGATATTTATCATTTAAGGAATTTAGTCCGGCTGGATTCCAGTATCCTGAAGTTACATCTGTTAAATAAGAGACACCTGACATTCCCAAACCAAAAGACCTTGCACCCACTCCAAGGTTCATAAACTCGTTACTATATTTAGGAGTGTTTGATTGACTCCTTCCAGTATAGCAAACAAAAAAGACAATATTAATTAATAGTATATACCTGATCATATAATTGGTTGCAAAGTAAAAGTAGAGATCATCAGCATACCAACGTTTGGAAAGATAACTGATTATATCTCGAAAAATAATTTTAGATTGAGCAATATAAATATAACTATTTTAATTATTAATATAATTATTTAAACAATATTGCTTCGTTAGTAAAATTTTTAACCTGCTACTTGGCCATACATAGTACCTTTACGTATATAGTATTAGGTTATATTTCAAAAATATGTGTCATGAATATTGAGAACACGCAGGTCCAAATGAGAAAAGGCATTTTGGAATTTTGTATTTTACACATAATTTCAAGAGGCGAGGTATATGCATCAGATATGCTCGAAGAACTTACCTCAGCCAAAATTATGGTTGTCGAAGGTACATTATATCCACTGTTAACAAGACTTAGAAAAGCCGGGCTTGTAGATTACAAATGGGTTGAGTCAAATTCCGGCCCTCCCAGAAAGTATTTCACCATCACAGATAAGGGTATCGAATTTTTACAATCACTTACTGGTACCTGGAAAGAGTTGGTTGGTTCAACTTCAAAAATTATTTCTATTCAAAATCCCTCTAAAAAGTCTAAATAGAATCCTATCATGAAAAAAAATATAAGCATAAATATTGGTGGCATCATATTTCATATTGAGGAAGATGGATATGATCAGCTGAAAAACTACTTAGATTCTATCACAAAATATTTCTCAAACTTTGAAGATAGTAAGGAAATAGTTGAGGATATTGAAAATAGGATTGCTGAAATCCTTTTAGGCAAACTGACTGAAGGTAAACAGGTGATCATAATTTCTGACATCAATGAATTGATCACTACTATGGGTACTGTTGCTGATTTTGAAGCGACCATAGAGACAGATCCGGATGAAGAAGTTAAAGAAGAGGTTTCAGAAGAAAAACAGTCCCAACAAGAAGAAATTAAGCAGACTGGGGAAGAAAGCAGGAAGCTTTTCCGGGATTCAAAAAGAAGGATTTTAGGAGGAGTTGCTGCGGGTATTGCACATTACTTTAGAATCGACCCTCTTTGGATTCGCCTAATCTTCATTGCGTTGTTCTTCAATGTATTTTTCTGGGGATTAAGCGGCGGTGTTTTTCTCGCATATATCATTTTATGGATTGTAGTTCCAGGTAACGAAAAGCTTGATGACGATAAATCAATTAAAAAACTCTATAGAAACACTGAAGATAGAGTTTTTGGTGGAGTGTCTTCGGGTATAGCGGCATATTTTGGCACCGATATTACATTGATTCGATTGCTATTTGTTTTATCAATCTTCCTTGGAGGTTCCGGAATACTTCTCTATATCATACTTTGGATCATAACTCCGGAAGCAAAATCCATCACCGAAAAAATGCAGATGCAGGGTGAGCCTGTCACATTATCCAATATTGAAAAGAATGTAAAAAAGAGTTTTAATGTGAAAGAAGGAGAAGAAAATGTATTTGTTAAAATATTATTATTCCCTTTCCGTTTGATCGCATTAATCTTCAATGCACTTTCTGACTTACTGGGGCCACTTTTGAAATTCTCAGTAGAAGCAATTAGAATACTTTTTGGAGTACTGGTAATATTGATAGGGTTCACCTTTATGATTTCCTTCATAATTACTCTCGGAGTATTTCTGGGAATAATCACAAGCTGGACTGAATATGCTTATGTTGATCAGATTCCTATCGAGTTTTTTGAAGGCCTTGTCAATCCATTTTCTGCTTTTGCTATTTTCGGTTTGACATTTATACCCGCCCTTGCACTTGTTCTTTTAGGTATAATTATCATTACTAAAAAAGCAGTGGTAAGATCCTATGTAGGGTGGTCATTATTTGGAATATGGTTTGTATGTCTAATTATAGCTGCTTTTACAATTCCAAAAACTGTTCGGGAATTCACTGCATTCGAAGATGTTCGCAAGGAAGTTGAATTTCAATCTCCTGCCGGAATTCCAACATTGAAGTATGTAGACGAGGACGATTTTGATTACGGATCAGTTACACTTCGATTGAGAGGCCATTCTGACAGCACATTTAAAGCAGTTATCAGATATGAATCCAGGGGTGCTTCGAAAGCAGAAGCAAGAGAAAATGCTGAGCAAACAAAATATGATATTCAACAAATAAATGGTGATTTCTATTTCAATTCAACTCTGGATTTTCAGGGTTCTAAATTTAGATTTCAGGAAGCTGATGTCATTTTCTATGTTCCTTTTAATAAAACTTTTAGAATGGATAGGGAAATAGCAGAAATCCTCACAAATACTTTATATCGTGATGGATATAGAGTCTCTCAAATGGAAGGTAATGACTGGGTATTTACAACCTCCGGACTCAAATGTTTAACTTGTGCAGGTAGCAGTTCGGGTAATACAGAGTCTTATGATTCAGATGATTTCAGTGGAATAGACTGGACTTTGGCATCCGGAAGCAGTATTACCTACGAATTTGATGATTTTGATAGAGTTGAAGTTACCTCCATGGTAAATGTTAAAATCACTAAAAGCAATGAATATAGGATTGAAATAGTTGGTGAAGAGGAAACTCTTGAAGAAGTATTTGTAAAACAATTTGGCAGCAGGCTTGAGATCGACAACAAAAATGACTGGCAATTATTTAATAAAAAAGATAAAAATGAAAATAAGGTTTGGGTATTTATAAGCATGCCCGACCTTGAATACCTGGAACTTACAGGAGGATGTGCTGCTGAAATTAAAGAATTTGATTCCCCGGATCTCGATTTAATTGCTACCGGAGGATCTTTGATTATTGCAGACGTAGAACCTGATTATCTAAATCTAAGTTTGACAGGAACTTCAAAAATAAGACTATCAGGTATTGCAGATAAAATCGATGCAAAAATAGTTGGGGCATCAACTTTAGAAGCAATAGATATGAAAGCACGAAATGTTTCACTTGATCTTGCAGGCGCATCCAAAGCGGAAACTTATGCTACAAGTTCATTGGATGTTAATGCATTTGGTATTAGCTCGGTGCTTTATAAAGGCACTAATCAGGTTAATATCGAATCCGATGGACTGTCAACGGTAGTAAAATATTAATTATTCTTAGATATAAAGAGGCTTGCTTAAAAACGTCATTCTGTGTCTTAATATTTTGGATTCA
>CAYTFO010000024.1:18726-19444 GCA_964437135.1 uncultured Roseivirgaceae bacterium
TCTTAAGCATTACTTAGCCTGAAGAATAAACAAATTATTTTATCAGCAATAATTTCGTAACGTCATTTCGACTTAAGGTATTGAGGGATAAAAATACATTAAGTGAAATCCTCTGAATTAAATATTACACTAATTATTTCATTAGTTTTTTGTACTTGATTCGCTTGGGTTCTTCGTCTCCAAGTCTTTTCTTTCTATTTTCTTCATATTCAGAAAAATTACCTTCAAACCAATAAACCTGAGAGTCTCCCTCAAATGCTAAAATATGAGTGGCAACCCTATCTAAAAACCATCTGTCGTGTGAAATCACAACTGCACACCCACCAAAGTTTTCCAGAGCTTCTTCCAATGCTCTAAGTGTGTTTACATCCAGGTCATTGGTAGGTTCATCTAAAAGAATAAGGTTAGCTCCTTTTTTAAGTGTTAATGCAAGATGTACTCTGTTTCTTTCACCTCCCGAAAGATCTTTTACCTTTTTACTTTGATCTGTACCACTAAAGTTAAATCTACTTACATATGCCCTGGAATTCATTTCTTTTCCACCAAGATCTATGTATTCATTACCTTCAGAAATAACCTCATAAACTGATTTATTAGGATCAATGCTTTCATGCTCCTGGTCAACATAAGAGATCGTTACAGTTGAACCTAATTCAAAAGTTCCGGTATCCGGACTTTCCCGATCAGTTATAAGCTTAAATAATGTGGATTTACCAGC
>CAYTFO010000024.1:19454-24297 GCA_964437135.1 uncultured Roseivirgaceae bacterium
GTCCAATAACACCAACTATCCCGCCTTGAGGTAAAGTAAAAGTTAGGTTTTCAAATAATAACTTATCCCCAAAAGCTTTAGATACGTCTGTAGCTTCTAAAACCTTGCTCCCCAGTCGAGGTCCCGGTGGAATATATAATTCAAGCTGTTGTTCTTTTTGTTTAGCTTCTTCTCCCAAGAGTTTTTCATATGATGACAACCTTGCTTTTGCTTTTGCTTGTCTGCCTTTTGGCGTCATCCTGACCCATTCCAATTCTCTTTCAAGGGTTTTACGTCGTTTAGACTCGGATTTCTCTTCCTGGGCAAGCCTGGTTTGCTTTTGTTCCAACCAACTGGAGTAATTTCCCTTCCATGGAATGCCCTCTCCTCTGTCCAACTCTAATATCCAGCCTGCCACATTATCAAGAAAATATCGATCGTGAGTAACAGCGATTACTGTTCCTTTATATTGCTGCAGATGATGTTCCAACCAAAGTACTGATTCAGCATCCAGGTGGTTAGTTGGCTCATCCAGAAGCAATACATCAGGTTCCTGTAGCAATAATCTACATAGTGCTACCCTTCTTTTTTCTCCTCCTGACAAGTTTTTTACTATAGCATCTTCATTTGGGGTTCTCAACGCATCCATTGCCCTTTCCAGCTTACTATCAAGGTCCCATGCACCAACCTGATCTAGCTTTTCCTGAATTTCGCCCTGCCTCTCGATCAACTTATTCATTTTATCAGGATCTTCTAATATTTCCGGCTCACTGAACTTGAGATTTACCTCCTCATATTCATCTAAAAGACCAGTTATTTCAGAAACACCTTCTTTAATTACTTCTTTCACTGTTTTATCAGGGTCAAGCTTAGGTTCCTGCTCTAAAAATCCGACGCTGTAACCAGGCGAAAAAACGACTTCACCCTGATATTCCTGATCAACTCCGGCAATAATCCTCAACAGTGAAGATTTTCCTGCACCATTCAAACCCAGAACACCAATCTTCGCTCCATAAAAAAAAGACAGATAAATATTTTTAAGAACCTGTTTTTGCGGTGGGTATATTTTATTTACACCCGCCATTGAGAAGATGATTTTTTCGTCAGACATTTGTTTATTTGTATTTTAAACTAAAATAACAGATTTTAAGTTAAAGGGAGCGCAAGCATAATTAATCTTTGGATAAAAAAAGCATACCATACGGATACATTTTTGGGAATAAAATATTCCTGGAATCATGGGGAGAAAATCCTGAAAGAGAAATTGGAGAGATTAAAGAAAATGATGAAGTAAAGTCAATTGAATACTTCGTAAAAAAATATGATAGCTTCAAAGAAAAGATCGACAACCTCGAATCTAAAGTAAATAGTTCTTCTAATCAGGGGAGTTTTCAAATGCAAATACAGCATTTGATGGATAAGACCAAAACACATGATGGACTGGGGGACTATTCGACACTTTATAATAGACTGGAAAAAATTCTTACATCAATCCAGGATCAAATTCAAAAAAATAGAAATAAAAATACCGATATTAAAAAAGCTCTGTTACTTGAGCTAAAAGAGGCTACAGATCTTGTAAGCTGGAAAGAGTCCTCTGAGAAAATAAAAGATATAAAGCAAAGATGGATAAAAACAGGCGCTGCCTCAGAGGATAGCAATCAAAACCTTGAAGATGAATTTCAGGATATTTTAAATAGCTATTATGAGCGTCGAAATACTTTTTTTGAAGATAAAAAAAGGTTATCTCAACACTATGAAAATATCTATGAAGAAATAGTAGAAAAAGCTAAATCACTAAAAAATATTGACCTAAAGGAAGCAAACAAAAGAGAGGAGGAATTAAAATCTGAATGGAAAGAGAATGGTCCTGTAGATAATGAAACGTATTTGAGACTAAATTCAGAATTTCAAAAAGCTCTCAAAGCATATAAATTTGACAATCAAATAGAGCTCGATCCCATCATAAAAAAATATGAAGACTTCGCCAAAAGCGATGAATTCAAAATAAACCTCAACTTTAAAGAAGAGTTCAATAAACTAAAATCAATCAAATCAAGAGATAAAGTAATTAAAGAAAAAAGAGCGAAAGCATTTGAATTGCTTTATTATCTACAGGAGTTAAATTTTCTATATAATTTCTGTCGGATAAGAAAAAAAGGATTCGATAAATTAGATCGACAGCAACAGAAAAAGGAAATGAAGTCTGTTTTGTCCGGATTACTTGAAAGAGATAAAACCGAGCTTAAAAACATGGAAAACAATACCTTCACCATTAAAGATGAAAAAAGTGAAATAAAAAAACTTTTAGATTCTCAATTATTAAAACAGAATCAAAAGATCAAAATAAAAGAAACAATTTTTAATGAACTTAAGTAATCTGAATATCGTAATGGAGTTAGAGATAATTCATTATATTTAGAAGAATACCCAACGCAATAATGAGAAACTATTTGATTTGTAAATTAAAATTCTATTTTTGCGGCATTATTTAAAATCTATTAAAAGGAAAGGAATATGTACTGGACTTTAGAGTTAGCATCTTATCTTGAAGACGCACCTTGGCCTGCTACCAAGGATGAATTAATTGATTATTCAATTAGATCCGGTGCCCCGCTTGAGGTGGTTGAGAATCTGCAGGAGTTGGAAGACGACGGACAACCTTTTGAAAACATTGAGGAAATTTGGCCTGATTATCCAACAAAAGAAGACTTCTTTTTTAACGAAGATGAATACTAATTAATCCCGAATTCATCGGGATTTTTTGTTATATAACTTTCGGCAAATAACAGATCCTCTGGTGTGGTAATTTTTATGTTTTCATAATTACCCTCTATTAGTTTTACCTGCCCTATAAAACTTTCATAAACTGCAGCATCATCTGTAAAGTCGTTATGATTAGCTTGTTTAAATGCTGAAAGGATCTTAACCAAATCAAAGGTCTGAGGCGTTTGAACCACTCTGTATTTTTCTCTATCAACTGAAGTGGAGTTATTCTCCGAAACAAACCTGAGAGAATCCTTCAATTTCACAGTTGCAATAGCAGATCCATAATTCTCTGCAAATTTAAATGAATCAGAAATTACTTCTTTTAAAACAAATGGTCTTACAGCATCATGAATTGCTACTAATCCATTGTTATTATCAAAACCAATTTCCTTGAGCCCATTAAATACTGAATTGAACCTCTTCTCGCCTCCAATAACGGTCTTTATATTTCCTAATTTAAATTTCTTAGCAATTAATTGCCATTCTTGAATGAGGTCCTCTGCAAGTACAACAAGTATACGATCATCAGAAAGAATACTTTGAAACTTTCTTACAGTGTATACAATTATTGGAGTGCCCCGTACTTCAATAAATTGTTTTGCCAATTTACTTTTCATACGGGTTCCTTTTCCGCCTGCAACTATAATTGCATACCTATCCACAAAAGATACCTATAGGATCAACATTGCATCACCGTAAGTGAAGAATCTGTATTTTTCTTTGATTGCTTCCTGGTAAGCCTCCATCACAAAATCGTATCCACCGAAGGCAGATGCCATCATTAATAATGTAGATTCCGGAAGGTGAAAGTTGGTAACCAATGCTGAGCAGATTTTAAAATCGTAAGGAGGGAAAATAAACTTATCTGTCCAACCGGTATTTGCTTTTAATCTTCCATTTGCAGAAACAGATGATTCCAGCGTACGCATTACAGTAGTTCCTACTGCGCATACTTTACTTTTGTTATCGAGTGATTTATTTACTCTTTCTACTGTAGATTCTTCCACAAAATAGTTTTCGCTGTCCATTTTATGCTTTGTAAGGTCTTCCACATCCACTGGCCTGAAAGTTCCTAAACCAACATGCAATGTGATTGGCTTTATATCAACCCCTACAATTTCAAGTCTCTTCATTACCTGTTTTGTAAAATGAAGACCTGCTGTAGGTGCAGCAACAGCACCAATCTTCTCAGCATAAATTGTTTGAAATCTATCTCTGTCTTCTGGAACAACATTTCTATTTAAATCCTTTGGTATAGGCATTTCACCCAAACTATCAATTAAGGAATAAAAATCATGTTGCTCTCCATCAAAAAGAAACCTAATTGTTCTTCCTCTGGAAGTTGTATTATCAATAACTTCAGCAACTAACTCTCCTTCACCAAAATATAATTTATTTCCTACCCTTATTTTTCTTGCCGGATCAACCAAAACATCCCAAAGATGCATTTCACGATTTAGTTCTCTAAGTAAAAAAACTTCAATTTTTGCACCTGTTTTTTCCTTATTACCGTATAATCTGGCAGGAAAAACTTTTGTATCATTGATGACCATCACATCATCTTCGTCAAAATATCCTACTATATCCTTGAATACCTTATGTTCGATTTTGCCAGAATCCCTGTGCAAAACCATTAATCTGGATTCATCTCTATTTTCTGTAGGGTGTAGCGCGATGTGACTGGATGGTAAGTCAAACTTAAACTCTGATAACTTCATTGACGTTTGTTAAGATTACTTTTTGATGAATAAACAGGAGCGCAAAATTAGCAAATAGTTTGGTTTTCAATGACAATTATTAGAATTTGCTCAAAATATGGCCATAATAATTAAATTAATAGCAGAAAGCTTCAGGTTTGCATGGAATGCTTTAACCACAAACCTTCTCAGGACGACACTCTCTTTATTAGGAGTTACAATTGGAATATTTGCCATAATTGCTGTCTTTACGCTTGTAGATTCTCTCGAAAGGAGCATAAAAGAAAGTCTAAGTTTTCTAGGTCAGACAAATGTTGATATCAGGAGGTTTCCATTTGAATTCGGACCAGATGTGCCCTGGTGGGAATACATTAAAAGACCTTACACTAATTATGGGG
>CAYTFO010000024.1:24307-29713 GCA_964437135.1 uncultured Roseivirgaceae bacterium
AGTTTCTAAAAGATAATGTTCAAAACGCGGAAGGAATTACAATATTTAGTATCATTAATACTACACCTAAATATGAAAGTAATTCAAGTTCTAATATTACATTATTAGGAGTGTCCTATGGACATAGTGAAGTTTATGGTGATTTTAAAAGAATGATAGGGCGATATTTCACCCAAATGGAAAATGAGTCCGGTAGAAACGTAGCAATCATTGGACATAGATCTAAAACAGAACTTTTTGGAAATGCTGACCCTATCGGCAAACAAATAAAAATAAAGGGACAAAAATTCACTGTTATTGGTGTCTTAGAAGAAGAAGGAGCAGGTCTTTTTGGTGATGTCAGCCTTGACGAAAATATATTTATTCCTTACCGGTCATTTACAAAACTTTATTATGTTGGAAAAGGTGGATTGGAACCTATGGTTACATTAAAAGGTCGAGAAGATGATATTGGTCTTGTAGAAATTGAATATGAAGTTGAAGGTCTCCTCAGAAAGTACAGAGGTCTTAAACCAAAAGAAAAAAGCAACTTTTCTGTTGTTAGACAACAAGCCATTCTAAATTCAATAGGTAGCTTTTTCGATACACTTTCTATAGGAGGATGGATAATCGGAGGGTTCTCAATTCTGGTCGGTGGATTTGGTATAGCAAATATTATGTTTGTTTCAGTAAGAGAAAGAACTAACATCATCGGCATTCAAAAATCTCTGGGAGCAAAAAACTATTTCATATTATTCCAATTCCTATTTGAATCCGTATTTTTAGCAGTTTTAGGAGGAATGTTTGGGATATTTATGGTGTTTCTACTCAGTTTTATAGATCTCGGGAATCTGGAATTAGTACTGTCATTTAAAAATGTAGTGCTGGGAATTGGTGTTTCTGCTATCATTGGTACAGCTTCAGGGATAATACCAGCAGCACTGGCCGCCAGAATGGATCCAGTAATTGCTATACGAACTCAATAAAAAAAAGCTGCTTAAGCAGCTTTTTTTATCCTTCTTTTAATTTCTCTTTTATCTTATTTTCTATTTCATCGCATAATTCAGGGTTGTCCTCCAATAGAGTTTTTACCGCATCTCTCCCCTGCCCGAGCTTATTTCCATCATATGAAAACCATGATCCTGATTTTTGAACCACATTCAACTCAACACCTAAATCTATTATTTCGCCTACTTTACTGATACCCTTTCCATACATTATATCAAACTCCACAACTTTAAATGGAGGTGCAACTTTGTTTTTTACTACTTTCACTCGGGTTCTATTTCCCAGAATATTATCTGCACTCTCCTTAATTTGTCCAATCCTTCGGATATCCAGCCTGATTGATGCATAAAACTTTAGGGCATTTCCTCCGGTAGTGGTCTCCGGGTTTCCAAACATTACACCAATTTTTTCTCTCAACTGGTTGATGAAAACACAAACACATCCTGTTTTATTGATTGCTCCGGTAAGCTTTCTTAGAGCTTGTGACATAAGACGAGCCTGTAACCCCATCTTACTATCTCCCATTTCACCTTCTAGTTCACCTCTGGGAACCAATGCAGCAACAGAGTCTATAACTACGATATCAAGAGCACCAGACCTGATTAAATGTTCAGCTATTTCTAATGCCTGCTCTCCATTATCTGGTTGGGAGATAAGAAGATTCTCAGTATCAATACCCAATTTTTCAGCATACAGTTTATCAAAAGCATGCTCTGCATCAATAATCGCTGCAAGACCACCTGCTTTCTGAGCTTCTGCAATACAATGCATTGCCAGGGTAGTTTTACCCGATGATTCTGGACCATAAACCTCTACTATTCTTCCTCTGGGCACACCTCCAACCCCGAGAGCAAGGTCCAATCCAAGTGATCCGGTCGAAATAACCGGAACGTCAAGAATTTTTTCATCCGATAGTTTCATGATCGTTCCCTTACCGTACGTCTTCTCGAGTTTATCAATTGTCAGCTGAAGAGCCTTCATTTTTTCTGTATTCTCTGCCATTGGGTTTAAATTCTCATTCTTTGAAGTAAAAAAACAAATCTAATTTATTAATGAATATTATTGAGTTCCATATTGAATTATTAAATCAATATTTTAATGCGTAATGTAAATAAAAAATATTTATTACTTATAACGTTATTAATAATTTCTATATTAGTCATCTCCAACTTTGAACTCATAATATATGGTTTAAGACAAGGAAAAGGGCAATTGAATATTTTATTAAATACTGTCAGTGTTGAAAAAGCATTAGAAAATGAGAACATACCTGATAGTTTAAAGTCGAGACTTTTACTTATTCGCGAGGTCAAGCAATATGCAGAAGAAAAGTACAACATGAAACGTACTGATAACTACACTACTATATATGATCAAAAAGGCCAAAATATATTGTGGAATGTTACAGGATGTAAACCCTTTAGTTTTGAACCCTATTACTGGAAATTCCCAATAGTAGGGAAAGTGTCTTATAAAGGTTTTTTTGATCTCGAACTTGCAAAAAAAGAACAGAAGAGATTGATAGAAATGGGCTATGACACCAGAATCAGGCCAGTCGGTGCATGGTCTACTCTTGGCTGGTTTAAAGATCCTATCATGTCGAATATGTTATTCCGATCAGAGGGTGATTTGATCGAAACTATATTTCATGAATTGACCCATACTACAATTTTTGTGGAAGACTCAGTCGATTTCAACGAAAACCTCGCAAGCTTTGTAGGATTTCATGCAACCATAGAATTCCTAATAGATAAATACGGAGTAAATTCCAGTAACCTGCAGGATTTTATTAATGATCATCATGATGAGCAGGCTTTCAGAACACATTTTATAAAAGGAAAAGAAGCGCTGGATAGTCTTTACAAAAGTTTTAAGTCTGATTTGGAGCAGGTCGAAAAAGAGAAATTAAAAAATCAAATCATTGCTGATATCATTAACAATTTAGATACCGTCGAATTCAAAGCTGATTATCATTATGATTTATTCGATGACAGGCCATTTCCCAACAATGCCTATTTTATGTATTTTCAAAGATATTATAACATGAATAGCATTTTAGAAGCTTATTTTAAGTCGTCCAAAAATAATTTAAAAAGGTTTTTAGAGATAATGATAGAAATGAATTCTTAACATTAAATTAAAATTCATAAAATAAACATGACAAATAGGTAAACATTGAGTATTACTTTTCATGTAGTCTTGCGGAAGAGTTATCAATTGTTAAAGTTTTAATAATTTTAAGAAGTATTAAGCAAATCTCATGGCCAAGAAAAACCAAAAAATACTAGTTGTTGACGATGAATCAGATATTCTTGAGCTTTTAAAGTATAACTTATCCAAAGAGGGATATGATGTCAAAACTGCTCTTGATGGAATAAAAGGGGTTGAGATTGCGAAATCTTTCACTCCTGACCTAATTATACTCGACATTATGATGCCTAAGCAGGACGGAGTTGAAACCTGCAGGCAAATACGTGAATTACCGGATTTAGCTAATGCTTTCATTATCTTTCTTACTGCCAGGTCTGAAGAGTACTCAGAAGTTGCTGCCTTTGATATGGGTGCCGATGATTACATTACAAAGCCAATCAAACCCAGAGCGCTTGTCAGCAGAATCAATGCTCTTTTTCGTCGCGAATCCAAAAAGAAAAAAGAATCTCAGGTTATTTCGATAAATGATCTTGTAATTGATAGGACAAGCTATACTGTAAATCTCAATGGCGAAACCATAAACCTCCCAAAAAAGGAATTTGAACTGCTCTATTTTTTAGCCCAAAATCCTGGAAAAGTCTACAGCAGAGATGAATTATTACAAAATATCTGGGGCACTGATGTTTATGTACTTGCCAGAACTGTGGATGTTCATATTAGAAAAGTCCGTGAAAAAATCGGTGATAATTACATTATTACTGTTAAAGGTGTTGGCTACAAGTTTGACAATAATTAATAAATGACATTAAACTCTAGAGGACTTGCTTTACTTCTGGCTATTAGTGTCGCGATAATTACCACCGCGTTTCTTTCTCTTCTTCCTGACATTTCAGAAGTTGCACTTTTAATAACTTTTATCCTATCATTCTCCTCCTCATACATACTGGTGAGGCTAATGGCCGAGTTTCTGTTTTTTAAAGAAATAAAAAACATCTATGATGCACTGGAAAATCTTCAGGATATTTCCATTTCTCAAATTAAGAATACTCCAAAAGTCTATTTTAATCCACTTAAAAAAATAAATAAGAGCATCAATGTGTATGCTGCAAAAAAGGAGAAGGAAATTGAAGAACTTAAAAGAATGGAAACATTCAGAAGGGAATTCATTGCTGATGTATCTCATGAATTAAAAACACCAATTTTTTCTGCTCAGGGATTCGTACATACTTTACTTGATGGTGCAGTAGAAGACAAGAAAGTAAGGAACAAGTTTTTGAAAAAAGCAGCTAAATCACTAGATGGTCTTGATATATTGGTTCAGGAGCTTCTCACTATTTCTCAAATGGAAACAGGAGAAATCAAAATGCACCTTGAAAATTTTGATATAGTTGAAATGTGCGAAGAAGTCATCGACCAACTAGAAGATAAAGCACTTAAAAAAGACATTAAACTAGAGTTCGATAAAGAATATACTGAACCGATCTATGTCGAAGCCGACTACCAGCGTATATATCAGGTTTTGAGCAATCTGATTACAAACGGAATAAAATATACTAAAAAAGACGGTACAGTTTCAGTTTCAATTAAATCTGTCAATAAGGTTACAGTTACTATCACTGACAATGGGAGAGGTATTCCAGAGGAACATCTCAACAGAATATTTGAACGTTTTTACAGAGTTGAAAAAAGCCGTTCGAAAGAAAAAGGAGGAACTGGTCTTGGACTTGCTATAGTAAAACACATAATGGAGGCTCATGGATCTAGCATTAATGTTGAAAGTAAAGAAAAACAAGGCTCTAAATTTTGGTTTGATCTAAAAAAAGGTGTAGTTGCTGAAAAAATCGATTGGGGAATTGATGAAGATGAATGAAAAGCAACTTAGAAATATAAAATTAGAGGATATATTATTAAAAGAAAGTGACGAGCTAATAGCTGTAAATAAACCTCCATATATATCTACACTAGAGGACAGAAATGATCCATACAATATCCTTAAAATAGTTCGATCCACTTACCCAAAGGCCTCAGCCTGTCATAGATTAGATAAAGAAACCAGTGGTGTTCTAATACTTTCAAAAACCGAAGACTTTTACAGACATATGTCTTCTATGTTTGAAAACAGGGAAGTTAATAAATTGTATCATACAGTAGTGGAAGGAAGACATGAAATAGATGAAGCAGAATTAGATAAACCCATTTACAGTTCGCAATCCAGATCAAGAATTGATTTCGAACAGGGAAAACCTTCCGTTACATTTATAAAAACTC
>CAYTFO010000025.1:0-28062 GCA_964437135.1 uncultured Roseivirgaceae bacterium
TACATGGGGCTGTGAACGTGTGATGAAAGGAACAAAGGCCAGATAAAACAACGTTAAAAAGAACTACAACTGTTATGATGCTTATTATAACAACAATTATTTGTTGCTTATTCATCAAACTCTTTCCTTAATTTTTTTACTGTTTTTTATTTTTTCAATAAAAATTTTCGAAGGTTTGAAGCTTGGCACATAATGCTCATCAATTACAATTGCCGTGTTTTTGGAAATATTTCGTGCAATCTTCTTTGCTCTCTTCTTGTTGATGAAGCTACCAAATCCTCTTACATAAATGTTATCGCCTTCTGACATCGAGTTTTTAACTACTGTAAAAAATGCTTCAACGGTTGTTTGAACATCCGCCTTGTCAATTCCAGTCTTTTCTGAAATTTCGTTTATAATATCCGCTTTAGTCACTATTAATTAGTTTTATATAATGGTATTTTTGTTTCGGGTGGCCAAATTTAGAATTGTAGAGGAAAAATACAAAGTGTAAGTGACTGATTCATTGATAGAAAGCAAAAATATTTTCTCGGAAACTCTAATTGACTGGTATTTTAAAAATAAAAGAGCCCTTCCCTGGCGGGAAAAGCCTAATCCTTACAAAGTTTGGCTTTCTGAAATAATTCTGCAACAAACCCGGGTTAATCAGGGAATGCCTTATTATTTTTCGTTTATTGAAACCTTTCCTACTGTTCAGGATCTCGCAAATGCATCGGAAGATCAGGTTTTACGTCTTTGGCAGGGGCTGGGATATTACAGCAGAGCCAGAAATCTTCACTTTACAGCTAAATTTATCTCAAAGGAATACAATGGAGAATTTCCTTCAACTTATAATGAAATTATCCAACTAAAAGGTGTTGGGCCCTATACAGCCGCTGCTATTGTTTCGATTTGCTTCAAAGAACCCAAACCGGTAATCGATGGTAATGTCTTCAGATTTATCTCAAGATATTTCGGAATAGAGTATGATATTTCAATTCCCAAAACCCGAAAAGTATTTGAAGCTCTTTTAACAGAAATTATTGATCACCAATATCCTGGTGAGTTTAATCAGGGAATGATGGAAATGGGTGCCTTAATCTGTAAACCGGTCAATCCGTCTTGCGATCTATGTGTCTTTAGAGAATCCTGCTTTGCTTATCGCAAAAACAAAATAGAAGACCTCCCTGTAAAAACTAAAATCATAAAAGTTAAGACCCGAAATTTTGACTATCATATCTGGAAATACGGTGATTTAATAGCTATGAAAAAAAGACCTGAAAATGATATTTGGAGCGGTTTGTATGATTTCCATTTAATTGAAAATGGCAGTGTGAATGAATTCCAGGAACCTAAAGCAGCTTACCTCACAAATACAAATTCAACTAAAATGACTCATCAATTAAGTCATCAAAAAATCATGGCCTCTTTTCATTTGCATGAGGTAGAAGATGAAAATTTCTTTAACCGTATTCTTGAAAAATATGATTTATCCTCTTTCACAATGGAGGAAATTGTAACTTTGCCAAAACCAAAATTAATAGTTAACTATTTGAAGGGATTGACTTAATAGTTATATTTAAAAACTATGGCAGGAGTAAATAAAGTAATTTTGATTGGAAATCTGGGTAAAGACCCGGAAGTTAGATATTTGGAAAATGGGTCTGTAGTTGCCAATATCGCACTTGCAACAACAGAAACGTACAAAGATCGAAATGGAAACAGGATAGATAGTACAGAGTGGCACGATCTTGAACTCTGGGATGGTCTTGCAAAAATTGCTGAACAATATCTGTCGAAAGGAAAATCCATCTATGTGGAAGGTAAGATAAAATCAGACACATGGCAGGATGATCAGGGAATGACCCGTAAAAAAATCAGAATCCGTGTGTTAAATATGACCATGCTTGGCGGTACCGGATCTGCAGGTACAGACCAGCAGAGCCAGCAACAATCCAGGCCACAACAGCAAATGGCAACTTCTCAGGCACAAACCTCTTCTTCTCAATCTTCCGGTGGGGATTTCCCATTCGATGATGGTGAAGAGAGTATAGATGATTTGCCATTTTAAGTTTCACCTAATTAATTCTAATTGGAAACATCACTTGACGATCCTCTCCCCTCGATACTATTAGGCCAGCTTAGTACATTGCCAGTTTCATTTTTTATAATCAATGGATTGGTTCTGTTGATTCTATTGATAATGTCAGGATTGATTTCTGGCTCAGAGGTAGCATTTTTCTCTTTGACTTCCTCAGACTATGAAAAAAAAGAAACAAGTTCAGATACCAGAATAGCCAACTTACTCATCAATCCACGGAAGTTGTTGGCAACAATTCTGATACTAAATAATCTGGTCAATGTATTTATTGTTACACTCTCTACGTATCTCACCTGGCAGATAGTGGACGATGAAGGTTCAAAGGGAGCGATTTTGGCAATTTTGACTGCAATAGTTACCGCACTAATAATTCTTTTCGGTGAAATCATACCAAAAGTTTTTGCAAGTCATAATGCTTTGCTTTTTGCCAGATTTACTTCAGGAATGCTCATATTTTTTGAAAAAATCCTGAGTCCCATTTCATGGTTCTTAATGCTTACCGGGAACATAATCGAACGAAGAATTAAGAAAAAAGGGTACAGTCTTTCTGTTGATGAACTCAATCAGGCTCTTGAATTTATGCCTGAGCAGGAGACAACTGAAAAAGAAAAGGGAATACTAAGAGGGATTGTAAATTTTGGAACCCTTTCGGTTAAGCAGATCATGAGATCCAGAATGGATATTACTGCAGTGGATATAGATTCTGATTTTCATGAATTAATGGATCAAATTAATAAAACAGGCTTTTCAAGGATACCCGTTTACTCTGAAACTATTGATAAAATCGAAGGTATTCTCTACATAAAAGATCTATTGCCTCATGTCGATAAGGAAGATGATTTCTCATGGCAGAAACTTCTCAGGCCAGGATATTTTGTTCCGGAAAGCAAAAAAATAGATGACCTTTTTAAAGATTTCCAGGAAAAACACGTTCATATGGCAATAGTCGTGGACGAATATGGAGGAACTGAAGGATTGATCACCATGGAAGATATCATTGAAGAAATTGTCGGTGAAATTAACGATGAGTTTGATGATGAAAGTGACATACAGTACAACAAACTGGATAAAAACACATATGTATTTGAGGGCAAAACATTACTCAATGATTTCTGTAAACTCGTAATGGTCGATGCCAGTTATTTTGATGATGTGAAGGGTGAAAGTGAATCACTTGGCGGTTTGCTTCTGGAACTTAATGAGAAACTTCCAAATGCCGGAGAAAAGATTCTCTTTAAGCATTTCAAATTCACTATAGTAGCCGTTGACCAAAAAAGAATTAAAAGAGTAAGGGTATTTATTGACCCTGAAAAAGACCTAAGAAGTGATTATGAAGATTAGCATAATGGTACTTTTTTCATTTCTATTGCTAAGTTGCTCAGAAAGCTACCTTGCAAAACCAAAAGGCTACAATCGGTTAGAATTACCAGAAGTTGAATATTTCTCCCTTCCTGATACACTGCCTTACGATTTTGAGTATTCGAAACATGCAAAACTACTAAAGGACACTTCTTGGATCTCAGAGAAATACTGGATAGATCTTTATTATCCGGAATTAGGAGCTCATGTTCAGATAACCTATAAGCCTATAAACGCTGACTCCACTACAGAGGAATACCTTACAGACAGCTATCGGCTGACAGCCAAGCATAATGTAAAAGCTTATTCTATTGATGAAAGAATAGTTGTAACCAAGAATGGAAATATTGCGACTGTATCAGATCTGACCGGAGATGTGCCCAGCCCCTTTCAATTTCATATGACTGATAGTACCTATCATTTTATCAGGGGTGCTTTGTATTTCGAAACTGCTACTAAGAATGATTCCCTTGCTCCGTCTATTGATTATGTGAAAAATGATCTGTATCACCTGATCAATACACTTGAATGGCGTAATTAGATATTTACCTGTATATCATTTCTTTTTCCCAATTCACGTATTAAGTCAATAAATGATTTTCCTATATTTCGGTATTCTTCAATATGTAAATAGTCCGTCTTATTTGATTTCGTGAGAATTGTGAGCGCCAGTTTTGAAATATTTATAGTAGAAATTTCTTTCCAGCTGTATCTGATGGTTCTGGAAAAAGCCTCAGGTTTGTATATCAGGTATTGATCATTTATTTCAATTCGGGGAGTAAGAGGCCCTGATTTATATATTGTAAAGTACGCACTTAATAATGTCGCAATAACAATTGATAAAGGAAATGCCGCGAAAAATAAGTCTCCCTTCATAAATCGATAAATAGCCTGAATTGAAAAGCCTATGACAAACAATATGTGAAGGGCAATTATAGTAGTTGATTTCTTACTGTATAAAGGATAAATCTTTTGCATATTGGTTCTTTATATATTTTAAAAATAAAAAATTTTTGAATTTAATCAGCACATACCTGATTAGTTTTACATCATGCCGGGTTTTTTCGACAAACCGATTGAATTTTTAAAGGGAGTAGGACCTCAAAGAGCAGAATTACTTCAAAAAGAACTCTCAATTTTTACTTTCGGAGACCTGCTTCAGCATTACCCCTTCAGGTATGAGGATAAAACCAAATTTTACAAAATCGCTGAACTCAATGAATCTCTACCTAATGTTCAGGTGATAGGTGTATTGAAAAGATGGGAAACTGTAGGAATAGGCCGGAAAAGCAGGCTGGTAGGGAAGTTTGAAGATGAGACCGGCAATTTGGATCTAGTATGGTTTAAGGGAGGGAAATGGGTTCAGCAGAAAGTGAAGCTGGGTGGTCAATATGTTGTATTTGGTAAACCTGCCCGATATGGCAGCACTTTTAGCATGGCTCATCCAGAGATTGAAATTCTATCGCAATCCTCGCAAAAAGGAAGTTATCTCCAGCCTGTATATCCCACTACAGAAAAATTAAAACAGAAATTTCTGGATAGTAAGGCGCTGTCCAAATTAATGAAAACCCTTCTGGCTGAGGCATATCCTCATATTGTTGAAACCCTGCCCGAATACATCACTTCTCATTATAAACTTATCCCAAAGAAAGAGGGATTGATACATATCCATTTCCCTAAAAACAGCAATACGCTTCAAAAAGCTCAATATCGATTAAAATTCGAAGAACTGTTTTTTATTCAATTGCAGCTTTTGAAACTAAAAGTCAGTAGGACTGAAAAGTTTAGGGGAATAAAATTCAGTAGTAGCGAGATTTTATCGGATTTTTATACCAAACATCTTCCCTTTGAACTTACCGGAGCCCAAAAGAAGGTGATAAAAGAGATTTACGCTGATTTCAGAAGTGGAAAACAGATGAATCGACTTGTACAGGGAGATGTAGGAAGTGGCAAAACTATAGTAGCTTTCATGTGTATGTTGATTGCTATCAGCAATGACTGCCAATGTGCAATGATGGCGCCAACAGAAATTTTGGCAGAACAACATTACAATGGACTCAAAGAATTTGCCGATAAACTGGGCATTCAAATTGCCAGATTAACCGGAAGCAGTAAAGTTTCAGAACGCAAACCCATTCATGAAGCTCTTGAAAATGGTAGTTTGAAAATAATAGTCGGAACACACGCATTAATAGAAGAAAAAGTAGTTTTTCAAAAGCTTGGGCTGGCAGTAATTGATGAACAGCATCGCTTCGGTGTAGCACAGAGGGCTAAACTATGGCAAAAAAATCAGGATGTTTTTCCTCACGTTTTGGTAATGACGGCCACTCCTATACCCCGAACACTCGCAATGACTTTGTATGGAGACCTTGATATTTCTACAATCGATGAGCTGCCTGCAGGAAGAAAACCCATTCAGACTTCACATCTTAGGGATTCTCAAAGGTTACGACTATTTGGTTTTATCGATAAAGAAATAAAAAAGGGGAGGCAGGTTTATATTGTATATCCATTAATTGAAGAATCTTCAAAACTGGATTATAAAGACCTGATGGATGGGTATGAAAGTATCTCCAGACGTTTTACCAACTATCAAATCTCAATACTTCATGGTAGAATGAAAGCTGAAGATAAAGACTGGGAAATGCAAAGATTCGTGAAAGGGGAAACCCAAATCATGGTGGCAACAACCGTGATTGAGGTTGGGGTAAATGTTCCCAATGCTACAGTAATGGTCATTGAAAATGCAGAAAAATTTGGTTTATCTCAGCTCCATCAATTGAGGGGTAGGGTAGGTAGAGGAGCAGAGCAATCCTACTGTATATTGATGTCAGGCGAAAAGCTCACCTCTGAGGCCAGAAAGCGACTTCAAACCATGGTGGAAACCAATGATGGGTTTAAAATTGCTGAAACAGACCTTCAATTGAGAGGCCCGGGAGATCTAATGGGTACTCAACAAAGTGGAGTACTGGATTTATTAATTTCTGATCTCAGTGCCGACAATAAAATATTAAAACTGGCCAGACAGGTTGCTTCAGATGTTCTAAGAGATGATCCCAAGCTGGAGGATTCCAAAAACCGACTTATTAAAACACATATCCAGTCTCTACCTAAAAATGTGGTGAACTGGAGTAGAATAAGCTAAGCAGGAACTTTGATTAAACTTACTTTAGCTTTTTTGAGGTAAATCACCGAGAGAACAGCTGCTCCAAAATCTGCTAGCGGAAATGACATCCAGATTCCATTTAGGCCAAATAATAAAGGGAGTGTAAGTATGAGGGGAATAAGGAAGAAACCCTGTTTACTCAATGCTAAAACTAACGCTTTCTTAGCATGACCCGTAGCCTGAAAAAAAGCACTACCAATCATACTGATTGCCAGTAATGGAGTAGCCAGAAATGCTATCCTGATTGCGGGAGTAGCTTCTGTTATCAAATCTCCGCTGTTTGTGAAAATCAAAACAAGCTGCCCTGCGAAAATCATTATCAATGAAAACATTATAAATGAAATAACTGTAGCAGATTTTACGGCAAGTCGTGTGATACTTGCTACCCTCTTAAATAACTCTGCTCCATAATTATATCCTACAATTGGTACAAAGCCCTGTGTAACCCCCAATACCGGGAAGTTGGCAAACATCAGCAACCTATTGATAATACCATAAACGGCAACGCCTGTCTCTCCGCCATATATAAAAAGTGAATTGTTGAGTACTATAGACAGTAAGCTTATCATTCCCTGTCTCGCTAATGTAACTGACCCGATCGAGGCAATTTCTTTGACAATTGGAATTTTCAGAATAATATCTGACGGTCTGATCCTGAGTTCAGATTTATGAACAATAAAGAATATAACGGAGAACAATGCACTTGCCATATAAGAAATTGCAGTCGCCCAGGCAGCCCCTTCAATCCCCATATCCAGCCATACAATAAATATGGGATCTAGGATTATATTCGTAACAGCAGGAATAATTAGTACCAGCATGGCAATTTTTGGGCTTCCCAAAGCACGAATCACATTATTGCTCATCATAGCCCAGGCCAGAAAAGGAATTCCAATTAGAACTATACTGAAATATTGGATGGAAGGCTCTAATATGTCTCCTTTCCCACCAAAAAGACTGAGAATAGGAACCGTAAAAAGATATCCGATGATAAATATTATAAGTGCCAGTAGAACTGTGAGAGTGATCTGGTTGCCAAAGGTATTTTTAGCTTTTTCTATATTATTTGAGCCGAGAGACCTTGAGATGATCGAAGACCCACCGACTCCTATGGACATACCAAAACTACCAATAAGATAAGTGATTGGTAATACCACTGTAACTGCACCAATTCCCAGTGATCCAACAAAGTTGCCTATGAATATTGTGTCAACAATGCCGTAAATTGATAATACCAGAATTCCAATTGAAGAAGGTATTGCCTGACTTTTTAGTAAACCGGGGAGTGGTTCAGTCCCAAAATCCTTGGAGGAGTTGCTCATTAATCTTTAAGTAATAGATTAATGTAACGACATATAATTTTGATTGTTACGAATTAAAAATGTTGATATAAAAAAAAGCCCATCTAAAGACAGGCTTTCCTCTTCATATTACATTGGTTTAGATGTAAAATTAACGCATTCAAAACTAAAGACACAAGAGATTTTAAAAAGGTTGGAAAGGGATGGAAAAAAACCATCCCCCGGGGAAAGCTAGTCATTTTGGCAAATTGAAACAAGGTAACACCCCGGAGGTTGGTAATTTGATGGACTACCATCAACCTAAGAGCTAGTCATTCATGAATCGAACGACAAAGTGAAGATACTAACTATTTAAAGAAGAATTTTTTATAAAAGAAACAACTCAGATTGTAAATAATTGATTATCTAATATTTATGATTTTTCTGTGTTTAAAAATTGCCTAATTTTAGGGATGAAAAATACCACATTTTGGGTATTGCAATTAAAGTTGAATGACCTTTTGTTGAATGGCATATTTCACCAGACCTACAGAGTTTTTGACCTGCGTTTTTTTCATAAGATTTTTCCTGTGAGTATGAACTGTCTGTTCGCTTAAAAAAAGTTTTTCTCCAATCTCTTTCATGGTCAGTTCCTGACAGATTAAGCTTAGTATTTCTATCTCCCTTTTTGTAAGTGAAGAATTATTTTCCTGCTGAATTTTTTCTTTGGAACTTGTTACAATCTTTTGATGCAAAGCTTTTGCGACTAAATGATTATAGTAGAAATCATTTGAATAGACCGTATTGATAGCTTTTCTTACTTCTTCCGGAGATGCATCTTTCAAAAGATAACTATGTACACCCAGCTCTACTAGCTCAGAAATTACCTGCAAAGAGTCATGCATTGAAATCATGATAATGTAAACGTGGGGAAAGTTTGAGAGTACTTTTTTGGCAGTCTCCCAACCATCCATTACCGGCATTTCCAGATCGAGTAACATGATATCGACCGGGGTTTTTTCAAGCATTTGTATCGCTTCTTTTCCATTAACGGCTTCATAAACTGATTCCGTCTCGTCAAAAGACTCCAATAGCATCACCGTACCCTTTCTGAAAAGGGTATGATCATCCACTGCCAATACGTTTAATTTTTTGTCCAACAAAGCTCTAATCGGTTGATAACTACGAATATAAACGAATAACAATGAAATCAAACAAATAATAAGTCTCATGAGTATCTATTTATGTATTTTATTATTTGTAAAACATTATCTTTCGTTTGCATGAAATTCATTTTAATATTTGGTTATGTACTATTGGTTAGTTGCCATCCAGACAAAAGCAAAAAAATTTCCCTTGATGAACTTCAAACATCAACCACAGATCCTTCCGAACTCTTTTTTAAGAATGTAAGGCAATCAGATTATTTGCTGGAGGAATTACCAGAAGCAAAAATGAATGTTTTCACGCATAAAGGATTTAGCGATTCATCTCTTTTCTTCATAAAGATTGTCCATAATTGGCAGCAGGATGCTGCCTATACAATGTTTGCAATGAATCAGGATATTGAAGCTTTTACACTCATTATTGGAGATTCATCCAATTCAGAAAGTATTGAATATGAAAATGGACCAGTAATGGAGCAGGTAAAACTTAATACACATATCTACAATGCATTATTAGATAATGCTTCTTTTCAAATAAAAACTAATGATGCACTAATTCCCATTTTAACTGGTCAGGAAGAAAGAGAAGCATTTAGGGTTTCTATGTTTGATTTTTACAGACTAGTTGAAATTAGATAATTGTCTTCTTCATTACACTTAAATGCAATCATAAAACTTACAGGTATTCTTAGCAGTATTTTACTATACAACCAAATTATCTATTGCTATGAAAACCTATTTAATCATTCTCTTTTTTACTCTTGCATTTTCCGGATATTCTCAGGCTTTGTTTGGGCCTGATGAAATTGCCTTTGATGGAAATGATCTTGTTTCCTATTTTGACGGGCAGGTACAAAAAGGTAGTCAAAATTATGCTTATCAATATGATGGGTTTAACCTACGATTCGTATCAAAAGAGAATTTATCAAAATTCAAAGCCGACCCTGAGAAATACATGCCTGCTTACAATGGCCACTGCGCCGTTGCTTTAGTTAGAGGCGATCTGATAAAACCCGATTTTAATTTTTACAAAATCCAGGATGGAGAATTATTGTTTTTTGAGGTTAGGGCTTTCTTTAATGGCCGAACTGCCTGGGATAAAGATCCTGATATAAATAAAATCGTGGCTGATAAGAAATTCAGAGATCTGGAAAAAGACAACTAGATCATTTTCTAAGTTTTCGTATTCTAGATTTAATCTCATCAATCGTCTCTTTCGACAACTCCATATAAATCCTAAAGCTTTCATTTGCTTCCAATTCTTCATTGATAAGCATTTCGAAAGCTTTATTTTGTGAGTCCTGAACTAATCGTAATTTTTCAAGACCCTCTTTTGGTGACGTTATTTTTCTGATAGTATTTTTAGCTTCAATCAGGTCTTTGTAGAAGATATCGACCCGATCTTTCTTTTTCTGAGATTGCCATTTGGTTAATGAAACCAATCCGGATATCAAAGCAATAATAATTGAAAATATAACTCCAAAAAGCTCCGCATACCTTTCAAATAAACCTGGTTCATCTCTATCCAAATATATTCTTGCCCCTTCATGAAGTGGAAAACTGAGGTCTTTTCGTTCAAATTTCTCCTCCATACCCATGGCTATCAAAGGACTGATGTTAGTAAAATGCTGTTTTTCTTCGTATAGGGTTTTTGTAATTTCATAAATCGCATTTTCCCGCATTTCAGATCTTGTAATCAAAACTGCATCTGTAGCTATCGTTACGATTGGCTCTGCAGTTAATTCGCGATACGTGTATTGAGGAATGACAAAAGGTCTGATTTCGGGATATTTTAATGAAAGTCCATCTACTACAGATCCTTTTCCAATGTTTTCTATATTGTCAAAAGAATAAAGCTTGAAATCTTCCAGGCCTATCAAAGAAGATTGCTGAACAATATCAATAAATCCTGCAATTACATCATTTACAAATGCATTATCCGTCAATGTAAATTGAGATTGATCAAGATCGAAATAGTCAAAAAGTTCCATCATAAAGCGATAGGAACCGGACCCCTCCAGACCTATGAAGACTTCTTTACCGTAAAACAATTCTTTTATGTTATTTGCTGTTTCTCCAGTATAAAAGATATGAAGAATCTGCGGGTATAATTTCATTACAGTTTTTATGCTGTCCCTTCTGGGAACATAGTTTTCAACTATGGCAAAATCAGCAGTTCCTTTTGCAAGACTGTCAAGGTTAGCGATAGAACCGTACGCATTTATTCGTTCTATTTCAATATTTTGATTTGCTTCCAGGACTTCTTCCATTGCCTGAGAGATACGACCGATTGGTTCATCTTCACTGTAAAGGAGCTTGTATTTTATTTTTTCATTACTGCATGAAGACAATACTGCCAATAGAAATAGTAAGCCAATTTTGGATTTTCGGATCATAGCACGAAGAATGCTATATTTTACTAGTAATTAGAAGATTTTATTGATTTTCACTATAAAAAGTCAACCAATAGACACATTATTGGTAAGAAAACTAACTAAAAAAGTCTTTTTTTATAGATAATACTAAATGTATCTTTAAATTCACAGAGTTTATACGTACTGTATTGATAAACTAATAAAATTACAGGGTTCACCGACTTATGAAAAACATTTCATTTAAGCAGAAGCTAAACTATAGATTCGATAATTTCATTTCGAAAGGAACCATAGCAATGATTTATGGACTAGGGGTCATATCACTTACCCTTATTGTCCTTTTTGGAATTCTTTTACTCGCTTTTGGTTTACATCCTGATCATGATAATGAGTTTACAATTTTTGAATCCTTGTGGGTAAACCTGACACACGTTTTGGATCCGGGAGTTTTAGGAAATCATGAAGAAAACTGGCCTTTCCGTTTATTTATGATGATCACAACATTCTTGGGCCTGGTTATCGTGTCTACTCTTATAGGTTTGGTTTCTAATGGTATTCTTACAAAAATGGACGAGCTTAGAAAAGGTCGTTCATTTGTGCTTGAAACTGACCATGTTTTGATTCTTGGCTGGTCATCCAAAATATTTACTATTATTTCTGAGCTTATAATTGCCAATGAAAACCAGAAAGAAGGTGTTATTGTGATCTTAGCTGATCAGGACAAAGTTTACATGGAAGATGAAATCAGAGATAAAGTTGGAGACACAAAAAACACTAAAGTAATTTGTCGAACCGGTAATCCAATTGACATCCATGATTTATACATTGCCAATCCTTTCGATACTAAATCCATCATAATACTCGATAAGGACAACGAGAATTCCGATTCACAGACGATCAAAACAATTGTAGCTATCGTAACCAATCCTGACAGAAGGGAAAAGCCTTATCACATTACGGCAGAGATGGAAAATAAGAAAAACTTCGATGTTGCCCAGATGGTAGGTAAAGATGAAGTTGAATTGATACTCTCCGATGAGATCATTTCCCGAATCATGGTTCAAACTTCCAGACAATCAGGATTAAGTGTAGTCTATATAGAATTAATGGATTTTGGCGGGGATGAAATTTATTTTCATGAGGAAAAATCATTAGTTGGAAAAACATTTAGAGATGTATTATTTGCCTACAATGATTCCGCTATTATGGGTATTAAGTATGCGGATGACCATGTTGAGATAAATCCTCCAATGAATACTATTATGAAACCTGATGACAAGGTTATAGGTATTACTGAAGATGATGATACATTGATCCCAAATTCACCAGCGGACCTCAAAGTACTTGAAACCAACATTGTTTACACCGAACAGAGTGAAACACATCCTGAAAGAATTATTATTATAGGATGGAACAACAGAGCAAGGTACATCATACAAGAACTTGATTATTATGTAACTCCAGGATCTGAGGTGAAAGTTGTCTCCAGATTTGAAGATGCGCGAAAAACCATCAAGAAACTTGAGCGAAACGTTAATAATATTAGTCTTGAGTTTGAAATTCAAGATACAACCGACCGTGAGACACTACTTGATTTAGGACTGCAGGACTATGACTATATAATATTGCTTTGCTATCAAAATTACTTCCCAATTCAGGAAGCAGATGCGCAAACACTTATCACCTTGCTTCATTTGCGAAACTTTACTGAAACATTAGGATTCAAATACAAAATTGTTAGTGAGATGCTGGATATCCGAAACAGACAGCTTGCGGATATCACCAGTGCAGATGACTTTATTGTGAGTGACCGCTTGGTGAGTTTATTGATGAGTCAGGTCAGTGAAGAAAAATTCTTAATGCGAGTATTCGAGGATTTATTTGATGCCGATGGTTCGGAGATCTATATCAAACCTGCACATGAGTATGTCAAGATTGGGGTTCCTCTCAACTTTTATACAGTGCTAGAATCAGCAGCCAGAAAAAATGAGGTAGCCATTGGTTATAGACATATAAAATATGCGAAGGATGCAAATCATGGATACGGCGTGATCGTTAATCCACGAAAAACCGATGAATTTGTCCTGGAAGAAGGAGATATGATAGTCGTGCTATCGGAAGACTAAGCTTCTTCTTTTAAGGCCTTTCTAATCTGCCTAAGAGCTTTGTGTCTGTAAAGTTTTGTACTATGTCTTTCCATGGGCATACGCTCAAGATAAGAAAGTACTTCCTCCTTCTGATTAACTGTGAGATGTTTTACTTTAGAGTAAATCTCATTTTCAATAGCATTCTGTAACATGATTTCGGTGGTTTATTCACAAAAATAACGAGCCAGTGTTATTAAAAGTTTAGCCACCAGTTGTTTTCATATTATTATTTCCTTCAATTTATTTGGTATTTATTATCGAAAACGATCTCTATCATAGGTTCTTGAACAAAAAAAAATTAAATTAACATCCATTGATTCATAACCCAAAAATTATAATCTATGGCATCCCACAAAAATCTAGTTGATGATTTCATGTCAAAAATTGAAAGTAAAAATTCGCATGAAATTGAATTCTTACAAGCAGTCAGGGAAGTTGCAGAAACAATTGTCCCTTTTATTGAAGACAAGCCCATATATAAAGAAACTAACATACTTGAGACTATCTGTGAACCAGAGCGGGTCATACAGTTTCGGGTTCCATGGATCGACGATAACAACAAAAGACAGGTAAACAGAGGGTTTAGGGTTCAGATGAATTCTGCTATCGGACCCTATAAAGGCGGTTTACGATTTCATCCTACCGTAACATTAAGCGTACTAAAATTTCTGGCCTTTGAACAGGTCTTCAAAAATAGTCTTACAACACTGCCCCTTGGTGGTGGAAAAGGAGGAAGTGACTTTGATCCGAAAGGCAAATCAGATGCGGAAGTAATGCGATTTTGTCAGAGTTTCATGACTGAACTCTCTAAGCATATAGGCTCCTACACGGATATTCCCGCCGGTGATATTGGAGTTGGAGCAAGGGAAATTGGTTACATGTTTGGTCAATATAAGCGATTAAGAAATGAATTTACCGGAGTTCTTACCGGGAAAGGCCGTGAATATGGAGGTAGTCTTATCCGTCCCGAAGCAACGGGATATGGTGTAGTTTATTTTGCAAATGAAGTTGTAGAAACTGCAGGAAAGAGCCTGGAAGGAATGAGTTGTGCCGTGTCCGGTAGTGGTAATGTAGCACAATTTACTATTGAGAAGCTTCTCGAACTTGGAGCTAAACCCGTAACAGTATCTGATTCCGGTGGATGTATTCATGATCCGGATGGAATCAATGAAGAAAAGCTGGAATTTATCAAAGAACTGAAAAATGTAAAAAGAGGAAGAATAAATGAATATGCTGAAAAGTATAAATCAGCATCGTTTCATAAGGATACTACCCCCTGGAATATAAAAGTTGACCTTGCATTTCCGTGCGCAACTCAGAACGAACTTGGTAAAGCAGACACAGAAACTCTCATCAAAAATGGTTGTATTGGAGTATTTGAAGGAGCAAACATGCCTACAACTGCAGATGCTTATGAAGTTATAAAACAGAATAAAATTCTCTTTACTCCTGGTAAAGCCTCGAATGCAGGAGGAGTGGCAACTTCTGGTCTTGAGATGTCCCAAAATGCACAAAGATTATACTGGACTCGTGATGAGGTGGATTACAGATTAAAAATGATTATGAAATCCATACATCAGAATTGTGTAGAACACGGTAGAGAATCAGATTCTTATATTGATTATGTAAAGGGAGCCAACATTGCGGGATTCGTAAAAGTAGCTGATGCTATGATAGCAGAGGGCCATGTTTAATTTTTAGCCTGATTCTGCGTATTATTAAAATAGTGAATTTATCTTTGAGCAAAAATTGTATCAAATATGTTAATGTTATATCTGATTTTCGGTCTTTTCTTTCTGGCAATTATCTGCCCATTCATTCTGCCTAATGAAAAGGTAAGTAATCACAAAAGAGACCACATTTAATCAGTTGTCAATATTTTCCTGAATGAATAGCGTCCAGCTATTCAGTTCAATACTTAATAGATTCCCCATTCCACCCCGGTCTGTGTAAACACATCCGTTATCGAGTGGTATAATTCTATCCCTACTATTAAACGCATCCTTGATTACCGTCAGTGTCAATGGAAAGTGACCATGGATGATGGATTTGCCCATTGCTTTTTTAGAATCATAAGTAAATCCGCGTACATTCATCATTGATTCTTCATCCCGAAATGGGTTATTGAGTTTAAAATCCAGTCCGGCATGAACCAGGATATAGGATCCAGAGATAATAAAAAATTCTGTGCTTGATAAAAACTGTTGGTATTTTGCCTTCAGACTATGTTGTATATCCAGTAAATCGGAGGTATTAAAGCCTCTCAACTCTTCTTCAATTTCTGGCCCTTTATTACTGTAAAAATCTAAAAGTTTTTGATCGTGATTGCCACGTAAGAAATAGCAATCACAAGGTTGATCCTTTAAAAAGATTAAGAAATCAAGTACTTTTCTACTATTCTTCCCCTTATTTACATAGTCTCCAAGAAAAAAGACCTGATCATATTTCTGTGGGTCAATTTTATTCCAAAGTTTTTCGAGGGTTTTAATGCAGCCATGTATATCAGGAATGACAAAGCGCCTTCCAGGAACTTCTGAAACAACTTTGCCAAGTTGCTGCATTATTTTGTGTTTTCTTTCTTTTGACCTTTTTTGAAATCAATGAAAGATATAGCCGCTCCGAATGCTACCAGAATGATCACAATGTTGATGAAAAGGTCTACTCCTGAAGTTACAGCAGGGTTTACTAGATCCATAATTGCATTTTTAAAATGAAGCTCAAAGATATAGCAATAGATATGAAATTATAAATCGATTGCACTTTTTAATGCTCTAAAAAATTTACTAACATCTTTCTCATCATTATAAACATGAGGAGAAACACGAATAGCGGTACCACGTACAGATACGCTCACTTTATGTGCTTTCAATTGATTTTGAAGCTTTTCATGAGATATAGTTTCTGGTATTCTTATTCCAAAAAGATGTGAGCCTCGATATTTCCTGTCCTCTATGTGATATCCCAATTGCGATAGCTCATTTAAAGTCTCTTCCATGAGGGTGTCGCAATAGTTTTGAATATTCTCAGGCTCCCATTTTATGATTTGTTTTAGAGCCTCTTTGAACATCGGAAGCAATATAAAATTGCTATGCTCACCTACATCATATCTTAAAGCACCGGGCTGATAGTCTTCTTTATAATTGACAAGCCCTGCAAAATTTTCTGAATCTTTTCGTGCTATCCAGTTCTGCTCAATGGGGGTCCCATTGTCAAACATCTCACCATAATATCCTGCTCCAATCGAGTATGGGCCCATAAGCCATTTATAACCTGCCGCTACCACTGCATCAGGTTTGAACTCATTTACTGAGAATGGTAATGCTCCTATCGATTGTGTGCCGTCGATAATAAGTGCTGCATCATTTTTACTCGTGGCTTCTCTTATACTTTTCAGATCAAATAATGTTCCATCAACCCAGTGAACATGTCCAAGTGCGACTGCGGCAGTTTTTTCATTGATATTTGATATTATTGCTTGAGTCCAGGTTTTTCCTCTTTGCTTAGGGTCACCAGGTTCAACAACTTTAAGGTCATAACCTGAAGACATCCAGGGGTAGATATTGCTTGGAAATTGCTCGGCTACCACAATTATCTCCCCTTTCTTTTTAGGCAAATTATTGACAACATTAGCCATTCCATAAGATACTGAGGGAACAATCGCGATTCTTTGTTCTTCCTGACAATCAATGATTTGAGAAAAAAGCTTTCTGACTGCCACCCGGTCATTGAAAAAATCATCCTGTGTCACTTTGTAAGGCTTTCTCTTCATATCTATCCCTCTCTTTCCAGCCTTCTCTACTTTTTTTAAGAGCGGCGACATGTATGCGCAATTCAAATACGCATATTTTCTCTGAAGATTAAATTTTTGTCTTTGGCACTTCATGACTTAAGTTTGGTTGTATGGAAAATGTGTTGATCGCAGATTCTTCAAAGCTAAACACTCTTTTTCCAGCTAATGAGATAAAATTAGTCGGAATAGGTGATAAAAAGATATGTATTGTCAGGATTGGGAACAATTTCTTTGCCTTTGAGGCTTTTTGTCCTCATATGGACCACCCTTTATCAAATGGCATTGTCAATAATTTCAATCAGATTGTTTGTTCCTGGCACAATTATGTTTTTGATCTCAGGAATGGAAAAGAACAACAGCTCAGATGTAGAAACCTAAAGAGATACAATACTATTATAAATGAAAAAGGGCTATGGGTTGAAATAGAATAGTCTAGTGAATTCTGAAATAACGAACTATTGAAACCAAAACATCCGCAATCGAATTTGCTATCGGATTATCTGCTCCTCTGCCTATGATATAAAGAACAAATAAGAAATAAATAGAAAGTAGTATATAGGCTTTTGCTCTGGTAATATATTTACCCCAGGTGTAAATTATTACAGCTATGATTGTCAATATCCAAAGGAGGAATCTTAGTTCACTACTCAATGCGATAATTTCTTCGGGCATTTGTATAGGCCCTTTAAGGATTGTAAAAATGAAAAGTGGAAAACCCAGTGCAAAACAAACGTCAAAAATATTACTGCCTAGTGCATTAGCAATTGAATCGTCATATTTACCATTCTGAGCATCTTTAATTGAAATGATAGTATCGGGAAAACTTGATGCTGCTGAAGCCAGGATCAACGCCACGAACATAACAGGAATATTTAATCCACTGAAAGTACCCAGATAGGGTACTTGATAGTATTCTTCTCCCATCCATTCGCAGGCTACAACTAAAAGATAGCAAACTAATGCTATGGAAGCAGTAGAAAATATCAATAATGTCCAGGCTTTGAAATCGTTAATTTTTGATTTTCCAATGAATACCCTTTCCAGGTCTAAGGAAATAAGTCCAAGTAAAAACGGCTTCTGTTTACGTTCCTCATCTTCAAAGTCATCTTCAGATATATGACTTTCTTCCAAGAATTCTTCTTTCTCCTTTTTGTTCATTGTCCCGAACATGTAGAAAATGTAAACAACGTAAACCAGCATTAGAATCAATCCATGATACCAGTATAGCGTAGAACCACTTATAAGAACAAGAAAAATAAATTCAGCAATGATGAGTGCAATACCATCTCTTAACAAAACTTTTTTAGAAACCTGAATCTTGTTGGTAAGACCCATTGCGGTAACAGCGATAACTGATACAGCCGGAATCACCATCCCATTAAATATCGCACTGCCAGCGGTAGTACCTATACCTCCTGAAAAGCCACTGGCATCCATTAAAACAAAAAGAAAAAATAGTGAAGTGAAGACTTCAGGCATAGAACTGGCAATCGCATTGATTGTTGCTCCCCTTACTCCTTCGGATAGATTTCTTCCTACGTATTCGGAAGCTGTCATAAACCCATCTCCTGCTCTCCAAATAACGACACAACAGATGGTTATGAGTATTAGCGGTATTACGATGCCCATATGGTGACTTTAAAAAAGCTAAATGCGCCTCGAAATTAACAATTTTAATGTAATTCAACTCAAAAGGAACCATAAATAGATGAAAAGAATGCAACCTTAGATTAAAAATCAAAGTCTATATAGATATTTAAAGGTCAAAAACTCAACATCTTGTTCACGAATTTTTTAAAAACGACATTCCGAAATCTCCTAAAAAATAAGTCTTATGTTTTTATAAATATCATAGGCTTAAGTCTGGCTTTAGCCTGCTGTATAGTTGCTTATCTAAATTTTCAGTATGCAAATACATTTGATCATGTTCATGAAAATTTTGATAGTATTTATAAGATTCAATCTGATAAAGAGCTGAGTGGTTATGAGGTTAAGTTTGGAATTACCCCTTTACCATTGGGTAGTCAAATTGCTGAAAAACGATCAGAATTTGAAGCTGTAACTAGATATACCGAAAATACCTTAGTCTTTAAAAAGGGGACTTCCATATTTAATGAAAGAGTGGGTTATGCAGACCCGGACTTTCTAAACATCTTTTCTTATCCTTTAAAATATGGACAAAAAGAAGCATTTCTCGATCCGGGAAATTTAATAATCTCTTCCGAAGTTGCTGAAAGATTTTTTGGGGATATAGATCCAACTGGTGAATTGATAATGGTAATTCTGGAAGACGGATCGAAAAATACTATGAAAGTTGGGGCGGTGATGGAAAAAATCCCTCAGAATACTTCCATGCGAATGTCTGCAATTACTTTGTGGGACAATTATTTGAAATTCAATGATACTAATGACAACAATTGGAAATCCTTTATTGCCGGCACATTTATAAAATTGAAACAAAACAGCAATGTTGCCGAATTAGAAAAATGGCTGAATTCCAATTATATAGATGTTCAAAACAAAGCAAGGGACGACTGGAAAGTAGCCAATTATGATATTGTTTCCCTGGATGCTTTTTCAGATATGGCAGAAAATCTCCGATCACAATGGCTGAATGAACCCCCTCCAAAACCCGCGATAGTTGCTCCATTTATTATGGCAATCCTTCTCCTGCTTATTGCCTGCTTTAATTTCACTAATACAGCTATTGCTATTTCCTCCAAAAGACTAAAAGAGATCGGAATTCGAAAAGTAATGGGAGGAACCAGAAAGCAGCTGATCTATCAGTTTATGGGTGAAAACCTTGTATTGACACTTATCTCATTGCTTGCGGGTGTTGGGATTGCTTTCTTTTTGGTTCCCGTTTATAGTGCCATGTGGGATTTCATTGATCTCAAATTGGACTTCTTCACAAACCCTGAAATCTTACTCTATTTATTTTCTTTATTGTTTTTCACTTCAATAATAGCAGGGATTTATCCTTCATTATTTATTTCAGGATTTCAGCCGGTTTCAATTCTTAAAGGAACAGTGAAAATTAAAGCTACTTCTCTATTCTCAAAGATTCTTCTCAGCTCACAGTTTGCATTCACAATTATTGGTATGGTTGCCAGTATTGCTTTTACAAGAAATGCAATGTACCAATCAACCCTGGATGTTGGTTACAGGTCAGAAGATATTTTCTCCATTTACTTTGAAGACCCCAGCGAATATGAAAAAATGAAAGGCAAAATGGAACAAATGCCCGGAATTGTAAAAGTGGCAGGAACTGAGCATGATATTGGTTCGTGGACGTATGGAAGAACGCTTGAAAGTGAAAGTAAAAAACTGGAAGCCAATATGATGAATTTTGGCCTTGATTATATCCACATGATGGAATTGAAGCTTAAATCCGGAAGATTGTGGACTAAAGATCTTGAAGAGTTTGATAAAGAGAACTCTATCATAGTAAATGAGACCCTGGTTAGTGAATTTGGCTGGGAAGACCCAATTGGGAAAATCGTTCAGATTGATGATTCCACCAAACTCTCAATCGTTGGAGTCATAGAAGACATTCATATCTGGGGTTTCTGGGACAAAGTAGAGCCTTTGGGAATTCGAATTTCTGATAGAGAACAGTATAATTTTATTGTAGCTCAGACTGAAGAAGGTAAAGTTCTCCCTATGCAGGACGAAATGGAAAATCTATGGTATGATGTTGTTCCGGATAAACCTTTCAATTCATGGACAAAAGACAGCTATCTTGAAGACTCAGAACTGGTAAATGCCAATATTACCAAGATGTTTGGTTTCATCGGTATTCTTGCGTTTATTTTATCCCTGATAGGCATGTTTACATTGGTGTCGCTTTCTGTGATAAAACGCATCAAAGAAATCGGGATTCGAAAGGTCATGGGGGCAGCAATTTCACAGATCGTTATTTTGATAAATATTCCATTCTTTTGGATACTGGGAATAGCAATCTCAGCAGGCGTTGTTCTTTCCTATTTAGCCATTGATGCTTTGATGAGAAGCGTATTTGCTTATTACAAAGCTATTGATGCCCTATCGATAGGTATTCCGGTTTTTTTAATGATAAGCATCGCTTTTAGTATTTCTTCAGCAAGAATTGGAATGGCTGCTGTTCAAAACCCGGTAAAATCATTGCGATACGAGTAATTTAAGACCTGAGGGAAAAAAGGGTTGATCTAATTGAATTATATTACAATTGGATCAACTCTTTTTTTATGTCTGCTGACTTACTATTCAATATTTCCCAGACAGTTGCCATTATTGGCTGGGGTCTTTTAATCTTTATTCCAGGATGGAAGAGTGCTTCATGGATAATTCGAAGACTTTTGATCCCATTGTTGCTTTCAGTTGTTTATCTCGTTATTTTTATATTAAATATAGGACCTGCTGAAGGCAGTTTCGGCTCTCTCGCAGAAATTAGAATGCTTTTTAGCAATGACTACCTATTGCTGGTCGGCTGGGTTCATTACCTTGCATTTGACCTTTTTGTAGGAACCTGGATACTCAATCATGGCAGAAAACACAATTACAATCGTTTTTTGATTATTCCATGTCTCCTGCTTACATTATTTGCTGGTCCTATCGGGTTTTTGGTTTATTTTCTGATTCATCTCATAAAAAGTGAGAAAATGATGAAATTAGGATGATGCTTTTAATGCTGCCAGTTCTTTCTCAAGAGAAGGAGCTCCGATTTCTACATCAACGCGCAATGCTTTGAGTCCATAAACACCCTGTAATTCTTCAAGTTGAAGTCTCTCAATATTTTGACCAATTGCCCCTTTATGCTTTAGGTATTCCAAAAACTCCATGTATTCAATTTCATCTTCGTCTTTAGTATAGACTATTGCTATTTTTCCAGGTTGAGTCAAGCGTTCATTGGTACCAAGGACATTTACCTTATCAATTCTTTTCTTTACAATTTCATAGCGAATATTGTAAGCGCCATCTACATCGAAGTTTTTCTCATCCAATCTGAAACGAATAGAAAGGGGGTCGCTATGAACCAGAATTAAATGGGTCATGTCGAGTGAAGTAGATAGGCTATTCTTCGTTTCTTCAGCCAGCTTGGCAATTTCTATGGTAGCAAGAAGTTGCCAAAGCTTCATATTCTTCAGGTAAACCTTATTGAAGTTCTTCTTTTTAGTGATCGACTGACCAACATAAACATTATATTCAACCCCATCAGTTTTGAACATTTCAAAGTAATGAGGAAAAATTGAACTGGCTTTCTGATGTTCTGTATTAAGAAATCTGGATATTGTTTCATTTAAAGTAGTCAGAGAATCTTCGAATGATTTACGTTTATCATTTATGATTTTCAGCTTTGGATCAAGTTCTTTTTGATAATCAATGATAAGAGTTTTTAATTCAGGAAAATCTCTTTCTATAGTCTTGAAAAAACCATCTACTTCAGTTCTTAAAAAATGAACAATATTGCTTTCATCCCCCGTGTACATTCCTTTCCTGAGTTTTCCGGAAAACTTACTGACTTTAAAGAGTAATTCACCAATTACCGGAAGCTCAATTTGCTCTTTTATTTTATTCAATACCGTTTTTACCATCTTAAGATGACTATTCAAATCTGAAGTGATCGCCTTATTTCTTATGATACTAGAGTTCCTAATATCACTGGCAGCAAAAAGCGGATACACATTTTCAAAAACAATCTCTTTAGGTATTACTGGTTCATTATTGTTCTTTTTATTTAGCAGGTCAACAGCAGATTCCATAAATTTCCATTCCACTGAAGGATGAATGGAGGTATAATGCTGTTTTATTACAGATTGAATTTGATTTTCGACTTCATCAATATTTCTTCTTATTGCCAGGTTCAAGAGGGGCAATATTTCCTGCAACTGTAGGTATTTTGCTGAATTTAAATCCCCGGGATTTTTACTTCCAAATGCGAATACACCAAATAACTCATCCTGTTGAATCGCCGGTATAATCAACAGGCTCTTGCTTTTTTCTTTCAACAAATGTTGATAATTAGTAAACAGGTCTGACTTAGAAGTATCTTTAATAATAATAGGTGCCATTGAATGCTTGATTCTTGACATTATATTGTTGATCGGTTCCGGAATCTGCCCATTTTCCAAATCAAAGAGAACACGATGAATCAATGAAGAAAACCCATCCAGATTGGCGTGCTCATGTAGTGTATAAAATCCAAATTTTAAACTCGGAATTTGAAGCAGGGATTTAATCTTTTGCTCCAATAATTGATGCACTACTTCATTGAAAAGGTTTCCTTCAGTAAGCAAAATCTCTTTAATGGAAGCAATGATTTGTTCTACTGTAGCATCTTTCAAAGCATAAATACCAAACCCGCTGAATTCAAACAGTTCAGGTGGAAGTTTTTCATACCAGACTTCGGGATTTTTTTTATTATTAATAAGAAATTCAAAGTCATCCTCTGATAATTTGGGGAGCTCTCCTTTGAGCCTGATGTCACAATAATCAGAATCAAACTCCAGTCGATAATATTTTTCAAGTCCATTTTCTGTTCTTGACTGAAAAATCAGATCTGATTGGTTTTGGGGTTTGATACCATAAAACTCCTCCAAAATTGCATAGTAGGCCATCATAGTTTTAGTACATGACATATCCTCAACTGAATTTAGCATCGCCATGTTCATGAGTCCCCCAGACTTTTCCAGAAGTGAATTGAAAGCGTCGGTTCCAAAAAAATGATCCATCGAAAATGGCTTAAAGAGCGCTATTACTTCTTTACCATCTTTTGCTCTTGGAATGATTGGGGAAACCAATTGTTCTACCAGATCTCTTTTTTGGAGTAAGTAATCAATATCAGGATTTTGCCTGCTCAATTGACTATCCTTATTTATTTCATCCAAAAGCTGTTTTGCATACGATGATAAAGGTTCCTTATTGGATTTAACGACCTCCTGCCAGTATGTAATTATAGTATCTAATGAAAGATTAGCTTTAAAACGGAAATTTTCGAGTTGCATTATTAAAAAAGTGTATGCCTTAAATACGAATTAAATAGTTAATCGGTTCATTATTAGTCATAAATCTCAAATATTGTTACTATTTTGAGGCAGTTTCAATTCATGATTTATGTACATCAATTTGTCCGGACTAAATATCCTGGTAACGGGTGCAAGTAGAGGCATCGGTAAGGCAATCGCGACTAAATTGGCAGAAGCAGGTGCTTCCATAGCGATCCATTATAATAAAAATGTGCAGGATGCTGAGAAATTAGCTCATGTTTTAGGAAATGATTCCAAGCCATTTCAGGCAGATCTTACAAAACCCTCAGAATCAATTAAACTTTTTGAGAGAGTCATACTGGAAATGGGGAGTGTGGAAATACTTGTAAACAATGCAGGATTGGCAAAAGCTATAAATATTACCGATAACGATAAGGAATGGATTGAAAACTGGAATCTTACAATGACTGCTAATCTCACTTCAGCAGCTATTTTGAGTAAAAAAGCTGTTGAGCATTTTTTGCAACGAAAAGCTGCAGGTAGAATCATAAATATTACCAGCAGAGCTGCATATCGTGGAGATACTGCAGAATATATGGCATATGCATCCTCAAAAGCCGGGTTAGTTGCGTTGACTTCTTCTATTGCCAGGGCATATGGTAAAAATGGAATTAAAGCTTTTAATGTTGCTCCCGGGTTTGTAAGAACAGATATGGCAAAAGACTTTATTAATCAATATGGTGAAGAGCATGCCAAAGGGGATATTTCTCTTGAAAGGCTGACTGAACCAAAAGATATAGCTCCTTTAATAACTTTTATTGCTTCAGGGATGGCAGATCATGCAACAGGTAGTAATTTTGACGTAAATGCAGGAAGCTATATACATTAATACTAGAATTTATATTTGCTTTTGAGTATATTAGAAGACCAGAAACTTTTTAACTTTATAAACACCAATTCCACTACAAACTTATCATGAGTATACAAGCACATCTCAGTACGCTTATTCAACTTGCTTCCATAGATGGAAATTTCGATGGAGCTGAGCGTCAGCACATTTATATGCTAGGTCAGGCAAACAATATTTCCAAAGAAGAAGTAGATAAGCTTATTGAACAGCCCATTGATTTACCTGATGTTGGCACAATGACTGAAGAAGAGAAATTTGATCTTCTTTATAACATTGTGCAATTAATGAAAATCGATAGCCAGGTTTATTTATCGGAAATAAAATACTGCGAGGATCTGGCTGAGAAACTAGGTTTTAAGAAAAAGGTGATTTCTACTTTATCATCCAGGATTTATTCAGATCCTAGCATAACTGCTAATGTTGAGTCTTTAAAAAAGGCTGTCAAGAAATATAGAGTATAATCTTTCCGGCGGAGAAGTCTGAATATATGGAGTGGACCCCGTATAATGGGTTGTCAGACGAGGACTATGCAAAGGTTAGATCCAATGTACACGTAGCGATACAAAATATTGCTGCTATAGGCAGGGTATATTTACCTAAAAGTGAGGAAGATCAAAACGCTGTTCTTACCTGGATTCCCGGATATTGGCGATTCGCGGGAATGTGGATAGACGGAAATAAAAAATTCAGGTCCTCAATTAGTTTAAAGGACTTCAATATATATCTGGTTGACAGGACGGTTAAGGTACTTTCACAATATCCTCTTTTTGAAAAAACGCACAGGCAGGTCATGGTCTGGCTGGAGGAACAAATTCTTAGTTTAGGCCTTGGGAGTAAGGAAATCACACTTGATATGCCCTATGAGATTAAAGAGCTTAAAAAAGCCCCAAAATATAAATTTGAAAAGCTTCCGGTAGCATTATTCTATGAATTTGGAAAGATTTATCACAATACCCAAAATGTATTATTGCGATTAGAAAAGCACTTCCCAAATCCATCTGCCATCAATATCTGGCCTGAAAAATGTAATATATCACTTTCCTTTACGCTTAAAGATACTGGTGAGCTCGCAACAAATACCCGATTATTTGCAGGTTTGTCTCCGGGAGATGAGTATTTTGATAAGCCCTATTTCTATGTAAGTACCATCCCCTTTGTTGAAGTAGAGGAATTTGAGGGTCTTTCGAAAGGGCTTTGGTACAGTGAAGACTGGACTGGTGCCATTTTGAACTACTCTAAAGCCGAAGAGCAGGAAAATCCAGCTCAATTTGTCCTGGATTTTTATATAGAGAGCCTTACAAGACTGGCAAAAAAACTACTCAGGTGATCAATCGAAAGTGTTGATCAAATTTACTTTCAAACTCTTCTGAATTAAAGACTACAGATGAAGTCGAATGACCAGATTCATTTATTGTTATTTTCTCAGAAGTCAAATGAATATATCCATTATTAGTATATCGAAAAGCTGTTGATTCCTGAGTTGAACTTTCTGCAAAATGAGATTGGTATTCATTCAAGAATTCAATGGGTTGAAGTGATGCTGAAATGAATTTAAAAAGAGTTCTATACTCAATAAGATCTTTAGAAACTTCCAATAGAAAGTAATCACCCCGCTCTATTACCCGATAATAATTAGGAAGAATCATCTGAGGGGTATCGATTTTTAATTGAATGGGAGATGTAAAACTGAAGTAAGAGCCAACATCCAGAATATAAGAGCTTTTGTTTATCTCTACTTTTACCAGCATTGAATCACTTCTTTGTTTCTTTCTATAAAGATCAACTGAAAAACCAAGTTCGGATAGTAGTTTGTAAAAAAGGTAGTTTAGTTGCAAACCCTCACCTCCACGATCATTTCTGATTATATAAAACAGATCATCTAAGTTAAATTCCAAAACTGGTTCGATTGAGTTTGAATATGTTTCTACGGGTATGTAGATCAAATGATGTTTATATACTTTCTTCAGAAAATTAAAAGTTGGAGCCTCTTTGACGAGCTTTATTCGATTTAGATAAACCTCAACATCGATCATTTTTCCAATTGATCCAAAAGAGTTTTTCCCAATCGTACAAGCGTGCGAACATCCTCACGGGCATATTTTGCCAGTTGAGTTGGCAAGGGCCGGGCAGACCAATCGGTTCGGGCATGTCCTTTTTTAATGGTGACATTCATAACGGATTTCAACAAATTTGCCAATCCCACATTTTCGCCATAGCCGCACAAACCCGCGGCGATTGAGGTATCAAGAGTGGGTGTGGCAACCACTCCTAAATTGGTATAGAGTGCTTCCTGATCGCCATGAGCTGAATGAACTACTTTTAATATATCGGGATTTTGCAAAACATCCAAAATCGGGGAGAGATCATGGGGGGGAGATTGATTGCGAAAGGGCTGGCAGTCAATCAGCCAAACTTCTTCCAGAGTGGCGAATTGAATGATTTCCAACGCGGGATAGAAGGTTTTTTCACGAATAAATTCCGTATCAAATGCGATAATGGATTCGTTATTTAGTTGATCGGCGACGTGTTGAATTTGATCCGGCGTGGATAGCAATGTCGTGTTCACAGTTTTGTCCTTTTATGGTTTTCACCACATTATTGTGGTAGAATCAATTGAATCAAGGAATGAGGTATCATCATGACTTTGGAAAATCAAAACCTGGTTGATCTATGTGTGACTGAAAACGGTGTTCATGAATTTCAGATAACAAGCGCTTTACGAGATGCCAATATCAAATTTGTGGTGCAGAGTTTTTATGATCATTACTATAACGGCTTGTTTCAAAGACAAATGGGGCATTCAAAAATCCTTGTTTTTGAAAAT
>CAYTFO010000026.1:0-26620 GCA_964437135.1 uncultured Roseivirgaceae bacterium
CTTCTTTCATTCTTTCTACAGTATTAGAAACTTCATTTTCAGCTTTTTCGTAGATAGCCAGCTCTATAATTAAATCCAGCAGTTCTGGTAAGTCTTCGATTTTACCTTTTCTTATCATAGTAGGTTTTTAAAATAGAGCAGGTGATGTTACCTGCTTTTTTCTGAGAATTACATGGATTCTTTAGCTAAGGGCGGAACTATATCCATATTATACCACACAAATGAATATACATCTGCCTGTTGTTCTATTGCCTTTGAAATAGGTGTTCCTGCTCCATGTCCGGCATCAGTTTCAATTCTTATTAAAACCGGATTGGTCCCGGTATGAGCTTCCTGAAGGCTTGCAGCAAATTTAAATGAATGTGCTGGAACAACTCTATCATCATGATCTGCAGTAGTAACCATTGTAGCAGGATAGCTAGTACCAGCCGTTAAATTATGAACAGGTGAATAATCAAGTAAATACTCGAACATTTCTTTAGAGTCTTCTGACGTACCATAATCATATGCCCATCCTGCTCCGGCAGTAAACTTATGATACCGTAGCATATCCATAACTCCAACTGCAGGTATTGCAACCTTTGCAAGATCCGGTCTTTGGGTCATCGTAGCTCCAACCAACAACCCACCATTCGATCCTCCAGCAATTGCTAGGTAGTCACTACTTGTGTAACCTTCTTTAATTAGAAACTCACCTGCAGCTATAAAATCATCAAAGACATTTTGCTTATTCATTTGAGTTCCAGCCTTATGCCATTCTTCTCCATATTCGCCACCACCTCTAATATTAGGTTGCGCATATATCCCTCCATTTTCCAGCCATACAATTCTTGATACACTAAATGAAGGACGCAAACTGATGTTAAATCCACCATATGAATATAAATAGGTCGGATTTTTCCCATTCAACTCAAGTCCTTTTTTATGAACAATAAACATTGGCACTTTTGTACCATCTTTACTTGTGTAAAAAACCTGTTTGGTTTCATATTTTTCAGGGTCAAAATCAATTTCAGGTTTTTCGTACAATTCAGAGGTACCATTTTCTATGTCATATTTGAAAATAGTAGAAGGATAAGTAAAAGAAGTGAAAGTATAGTAAAGTTCACTTTCATTCATTCTGCTACCAAAACCATAAACTCTTCCTATTCCCGGTAATTCAACTTTTCTAACGAGCACGCCATTTAGATCATATTGATGAATTTCCGTTTTAGCATCAATCATGTAATCAGCGAAAATGTACCCACCTCCTGTGCTTGCATTCAATACATTTTCAGTTTCTGGGATTACATCTTTCCAGGTGCTTATATCGGGGTTTTGGAAAGTGGTTTCAACAATTCGTTTATTTGGTGCATCTGCATTTGTTTCTAACAAAAGCCTATCACCTTCACTGTGAATTACATATTTTTCAGTTTCAAAGTCCTTATCGATTTCAACAATAGGACTTTCGGTTTCATTTAGTTTTTTGATGTAAAGATGATTGCCACTGGTACTCTTACTGGCTGAAATGACCAGATACTGATTGTCTTCTGTGACATAACCACTTATATACCTGTATGGCTGTTTTTCTCCACCAAATACTAATTCGTCATTTTCCTGTGGAGTTCCGAGTTTATGGTAATATAATTTGTGATACTGTGTTTTTGCAGAAAGCACACTTCCATCTTTCGGCACATCATATGAGCTGTAAAAAAATCCTTCATTTCCATTCCATGAAATACCTGTAAACTTCAGATTATGTAAAGTATCCTCTACTATTTCTTTAGTCTCAGTATCCATTATGATCGCTTTTCGCCAGTCGGACCCACCTATTGAAATTAAATAACCCATTAAACTTCCATCATCCGTAAAGCTTGTGCCTGCCAAAGAAATAGTACCATCTTCGGAGAATTCATTTGGGTTTAAGAATACTTCTTCAGTGTCATCAACACTCTTTCTTCTGTAGAATACATTTTGATTTTGCAATCCATCATTCTTGTAAAAGTATTCGTATTCACCGTGCACAACGGGTGCGTACACTCTCTCGTAATCATAAAGGCTTTCAAGTCTTTGCTTAATGTTTTCCCTAAACGGTATATTATTGAGATAAGAAAATGTCACATTATTCTGTCTCTTAACCCAATCAGCAGTTTCGTCTGACATATCATCTTCAAGCCATCGATAAGGGTCTTTAACTTCAACTCCAAAATAATTATCAACAGTATCAACTTTTCGCGTCTCTGGATAAGCCAACTGATTTTTCTCTTCTGAGCCGGAGTTTCCACAGGACCATAGCAGTGGTAAAACAGAAAAATATATTATAAGTCTATTCATCTTTTTTTGCTTTAAAAAAGCTTAAAAATTGATTAAAACAAAAGTGATTTTCTCTGAGCGGTTAGTTTGTAATCATATTGAAACCAACATACGGTACCAATACTTCAGGTACTTTTATACCTTCAGGTGTTTGATTATTTTCCAACAATGCCGCTAGAATTCTTGGCAATGCAAGAGCACTGCCATTTAGAGTATGTGCAAGATATTTTTTATTATCAGAAGTTTTATATCTAAGTTTTAAACGATTTGCCTGGTAGTCTTCAAAATTTGATACTGAGCTGACTTCCAACCATTTTTTCTGTGCTGCAGAGTAAACTTCAAAATCATAAGTGATCGTAGAAGTGAAGCCAAGATCACCTCCACAAAGTCTCAATATTCTGTACGGAAGTTCTAAGGATGCTATTAGTTTTTCTACATGATCCAGCATCTCATTAAGTATCTTTCCTGAATCTTCAGGCTTTGATATTTGGACAATTTCTACTTTATCAAATTGATGTAACCTGTTTAGTCCTCTGACATGTGAACCCCATGAACCTGCTTCCCTTCTGAAGCACGGAGTATAACCAACATTTTTAATGGGTAATTTATCTTCAGGAATAATCACATCCCTGTAAATATTTGTAATTGGAACTTCCGCAGTGGGGATTAAATAAAGATTAGTATCCTCTATATGATACATTTGTCCTTCCTTATCGGGAAGCTGCCCGGTACCATAACCAGAATCTTCATTTACCAGAACTGGGGGTTGAATTTCTTCATAACCGGCATGATTTGCTTCATTTAGAAAATAATTCACCATACCACGAATCATTCTTGCGCCATATTTCCTGTAAAATGGGAACCCCGCACCAGTAACTTTATTTCCTAAATCAAAATCTACGATGTCGTATTCTTTAACGAGCTCCCATTGGGGTAAGGCATTTTCAGGAAGATCTGGAATATTGCCTGCTTCTTTTAAAACCTCATTGTCTTCATCGGTATTACCATCAGGAACAAGTTCGTTAGGTATATTAGGAATGTTATAAAGTTTATCACGCAGTTGAATTTCTGTTTCCTGAAGTTCATTATTCAAGGATTTACTTTCAGCTTTCAATTTAGAGGTTTTTGCCTTCAGGTCTTCTGCTTCTTCTTTTAAGCCCTGTTGCATTTTTTGGCCAATTTGTTTTGCCAGTTGATTTGAAGTTGACAGCTTGTCATCCATTTCCTGTTGTATGGACTTTCTTTTATCATCCAATTCAAGAACCTCTGTTAACAATTCTTTGACGTTATTCAGACCTCTTTTTTTCAGGCCTTTTTCATAAGATGATAAGTTTTCTCTTATACTTGCAGGTAAAAGCATTTTGTTTTTTTGCAAAATAACACTATCGAAAACAAAAAAAGTACTTTGATAATGAATCAATTTTTTGTTTTTAAATAAAAAATTTGATTTGTTTGCATTTGTAATCTGGCCGCAAAAACTAAATAGCTTTATTTAGTAAGGCCAAACCGCTTACAACATTTCAAATACTTCATCTAAGTTTTTTAAGAAGATAATTTATCCACTTTATAACCATTTATGTACACATTAGACGACCTTTCAGTAAGGCTACTTTCTGAATTAAGAGAAATTGCAGAAGGATTAGGTGTTAAGAATGCTAAAAAAACCCCAAAAAAAGAGCTCATTTACCAAATTTTAGATCAACAGGCTACAATGCCCGACAGTGAAATCAAAAAAATAAAAGAGAAAACTAAAAACAGTGAGGAAGCTGAAAAGAAAGCTGAAGATCATAATGAAGACTCTAACGATAGCATAAGACCCAGAAAAAGAAAAAATGTCACTAAATCAGAAAAGCAATCTCCTGAAGAATCAGCAGAGCAATTGCTAAAAGAATTAGATCTTGAACTGGACTCAAAATCAGAGGCACCAAAACCGCAATCAAGTGATAAAAAGCCCGATAAAAGGCAACCTAAACAGGAAAATCACAAAAAACCTCACGATAACCGACAAGAGAATAAACAATCAAAATCTGAACATTCTGCCAATATAAAAGAGTTCGAAGGAGCTGTTGAGAGCGAAGGTGTTTTAGAGATAATGCAGGACGGTTATGGTTTCCTTAGGTCAAGTGATTACCATTATCTAGCTTCTCCGGATGATATATATGTAAGTCCATCACAAATAAAGTTATTTGGTCTTAAAACAGGCGATACTGTCCTGGGACAGATCAGACCTCCGAAAGACGGTGAGAAATACTTTGCATTACTTAGAGTTGATTCTGTTAATGGAAAGACAACGGAAGAAATCAGAGATAGAGTAGCTTTTGAATATTTGACTCCATTATTTCCTGAGGAGAGAATTAATCTTAGCACTAAGCCGGATAATTACTCAACCAGAATACTTGATTTGTTTTCACCTATAGGAAAAGGGCAGAGGGGAATGATAGTTGCGCAGCCAAAAACAGGAAAAACTGTTTTGTTAAAAAATATCGCAAATGCTATCGCTCAAAATCATCCGGAATGTTATTTAATGATTCTTTTGATTGATGAGAGACCTGAGGAAGTTACAGACATGGCGAGAAGCGTGAAAGCTGAGGTTATAGCTTCAACTTTTGATGAACAAGCTGAAAAACATGTGAAGGTTGCTAACATTGTTCTCGAAAAAGCTAAAAGAATGGTTGAATGCGGCCATGATGTTGTCATACTATTAGATAGTATCACCAGACTGGCCAGAGCACATAATACCGTAGTCCCTTCATCGGGAAAAATACTATCAGGTGGTGTTGATGCAAATGCACTTCACAAACCGAAAAGATTCTTTGGAGCAGCTAGAAATGTAGAAAATGGAGGATCTTTAACAATTATCGCTACAGCTTTGATTGAAACAGGATCTAAAATGGATGAAGTAATCTTCGAAGAATTTAAGGGTACTGGTAATATGGAGCTTCAGCTAGACAGAAAGCTATCCAACAAAAGGGTTTATCCTGCGATCGATGTTCCCGCTTCTGGAACCAGAAGAGAGGATCTTCTTATGCAAAAAGAAGAACTACAAAGAGTTTGGATTCTAAGAAAATATATGTCAGATATGACAAGTGTAGAAGCCATGGAATTCTTACTCGGTAAAATGAGAGGAACCCGAAATAATGATGAGTTTCTGGTTTCTATGAATGGATAATAAAAAAAGGGGCTCAAAGCCCCTTTTTTTATTCTTTTCCGTCTACATATGACTGAAGATACTTATATTTTTCAGTTAGTTTCCCTTCTCTGGTAATGGTAGCATTATCGATTATTTTACTAGATTTCTTAAATAATTCTGGTAAAACATTTTCAATTAACTGTTCTCCAAAACTTTCCGAAGCATCCCTGGGAAGTTCACATGGCAAATTATCCACAGCCATTACAGTAATATTTGCTTCGTCAGTTAAAGCATCCTCAATCTTATCATTACTTGGATTGTAGTCGTAGATAGGATTGTCAATTGTACTTGCTTTTTTTGTACTGGGAATCGAGCCTTCAATATCACAAGTGATATCTGCAACGACATTTAGTTTGAAATCTCCATTCAGAATATCTTCTCTGTGAAATAAAACAGGCGCATGAGGGTCCCAGAATGCAGAAGCAATTAACAGATCCGAAACCTTTGCATATTTAAGAAAATCACTTTCATAGTTTTCAGGGTTGCTATAAAAATCTTCGCGATCAAATGGTTTTCTGTCTTTTCTAATATTATAATCTCTGGAATTCAGTTGAACGAATACTGGTTCGTAATACTCATTTGATATAAACTGATTGGGAGTTACTTTTTTGATTCCTGAGTTAAGCAATACTTCCATAGCACCTTTCGCAACTCTTCCACCACCAGTTACAGCAATTTTAATCGGAGGGAGCTTGATTTTATCAAACTCTGTTTTAAGATCGGAAAGATCATAGCATTCATAAGCTCTCCTTAAATGATACAAATTATATCTTTTGCCAAATGTCCATAAGCCATTGTAAGCACCAACAATTCCTGCCCATCTTCCAAAAGCTATTATTCTTTGACTATGTTCATTTACTAAGGTTTCATAATCTACCAACTCTATATTCTTTGATAAGATTTCACGAAGAAGTTTTCGGTTATAAGGCTGTTTCTTTATTGTATGAGAGAAAAAGAAGTATTTTTTATTCTTAATAAGTTTCTTAATGGGCACTTCTTTAACTCCTAAAATTACATCACAATCTTCCAATGAATCTACAATTTCAATTCCTTCATCAAGGTAGTCCTGATCTTTAAAGCACCTTACATTACTTGACTGAACTACGATTTCTGTATTAGGAAATTTTGTTCTTATTTTTTTTGCTTGTTCCGGAGTTACAGGAACTCTTTTGTCAATAGGGACTTTTCCTTCTTTAATTATTCCTATTTTCACTGCTATTACCTTTATTTAAAGATTAAAATACTATAAATGTGGACTATTTACTAATCACGTTATTTTGGCTAATCTATTTCTTTCTTCATAGTTTTCTGGCTTCACGAAAAATAAAAAATAGATTAATACCCTCAGTATTTACAAAAGAAAGACATTTCCGTTTATTTTATTCGATTATTAGTCTTTTGGGTCTGTTATTTTTCTTTTATGTAGTATTGATATTAGTTGAAGTTATTTATGTTTTTACTCCATCCGTCTTTTCTTATTCTGGAGGACTATTAACCCTCTTTATAGGATTAATAGTTGCAAAAAGAGCTTTCAAGCCATTTAATTTGTTGTCTTTTCTAGGAGTCTCGGAAGAAGGGAACTCATTAACCACAGGAGGACTATACGAGAAAATTAGACACCCCCTTTACCTCGCAACGATAATTTTGATAATTGGTGCATTTGTAATTTTTCCCACTTATGGAATGTTGACCTCAACATTCTGCATTTTCATTTACCTACCGATAGGTATACATTTTGAGGAAAAAAAGTTGATCAAACAATATGGAGAATCCTATGAAAAATACCGAAATCAAACCCCACCAATTTTTTCAGTGAAGTTATTTTTTTGATTTACCTTCTTTTTTTAGATCCTCAATGTCTTCCCTGTCTTTGAGTTTTTTATCTTCAACATTCTTATTGAGGAATTTATTGATCTGATCAATGGGCATGTTAGATTTTAGTTCACCAAATGCATCTACTGAAATTTCAAAACCATCTAAATCAGAATGTACTTTTGGTTTTTTCTCTTCTTTTTGATCTTTTTTCCTTGCCATAGTTTTATTCGGTTACAGGTTGTAACGTTTTTATGGCGTTTTTGATTCGAATACTACATTCTTCTTGTCCAAGGATTTCAATCAATTTCATTAAATCAGGACCTGAAGCTTTTCCAGTAATAGAAAGTCTTAATTGTTGCATGAATTTACCTGCTCCAAAACCGTTCTCTTCTGCGTTTTTTTGAAATAATTCAGCTATTTTTTCTGAAGTCAACGCATTTTCTTTCAAAAGCTTTTCTTGAAATTGATTTAGTATTTCTTCTGTTTCAGCATTCCATTTTTTTCGAACCACTTTTTCATCATATTCAGTCGGCCTTTCAGAAATCTCTAAGATTTGATCGAAGATTTCTTTTTCAAAAGAAACTCTTGGTTTAAAAAGCTCAGCTAGTTCGGTTGCTTGATTTAAATTAAATTCAGGGAATTTTTTAATTATTACTGTAGCGATTTCTGACGCATTTTTTTCTTTCAGGTATTGCTGATTAAACCAAATAGCTTTATCATAATCAAATTTTGTTCCGGCCTTTCCTATTCTTTCTAATGAGAAGTCTTCAATTAGTTCGGAAAGACTGTAGATTTCTTTTTCGGTTCCTGGGTTCCACCCCAGAAATGCAAGGAAGTTTATCAAAGCTTCTGGTATAAATCCTGTTTCTTTGTATCCTATGGATGTTTCACCGGTTTGAGTATCTGTCCATGAAAGAGGAAAAATAGGAAAACCACCTTTATCAGCAGCTCTTTTGCTAAGTTTTCCATTTCCGTCAGCCTTTAGAATTAAAGGAAGATGTGCGAATTTTGGCATTTGATCTTCCCACCCCAAAAATTTATATAATAGCACATGAATGGGAGCTGATGGTAACCATTCTTCACCACGTATCACATGGGAGATCTTCATTAAATAATCATCTACAACATTAGCAAGATGATAGGTTGGAAGACCATCTGATTTTATCAATACTTTGTCATCTAGTGTTGATGAATGTACCACAACGTACTTTCGTATTTCATCATAAAATCTTACTTCTTCCTTTCCGGGTATTTTCAACCGGATTACATACGGATCTCCGTTATTTATTTTTTGATTTACCTCCTCCTCAGTTAACGTAAGAGAGTTATTCATCGACATTCTGGAAGCGCTATTGTAATTTAGGTTTACTACTCCTGCCTCCTTAAGTCGTTCCCTCATATCATCCAGCTCTTCCTGCGTGTCAAATGCATAATACGCATGTCCCTTTTCCACTAATTGCTGCGCATACTTTTTATATATTTCTGTTCTTTCCGATTGTCTGTAAGGTTCAAATTCACCTCCTGCTCCAACACCTTCATCATTTAGGATATTACACCATTTTAATGATTCAAGAATATACTCCTCTGCTCCTTTAACATATCTCGATTGATCCGTATCTTCAATTCTAAGAATAAATGACCCTTTATTTTTCTTGGCAAAAAGGTAATTGAAAAGAGCCGTTCTTAAGCCTCCGATATGTAATCCACCCGTTGGACTGGGTGCAAACCTTACTCTAACACTCATTTGCAATGCTGTTTTTCATTTAAACTCACAGTATAATATGTAAGTTTAAACTAATGCGATACAAGAAATTTCGACATTGACGTTTTTGGGAAGTTTGCTAACTTCTACTGTTTCTCTTGCTGGCTGGTTATTTTTAAAATAATTACCATAAACAGTATTAATCGCACCAAAATCATCCATGTTTTTAATGAAAATGGATGACTTCACCACTTTATCAAATGATGATCCACTTTCTAACAGAATATTTTCAAGGTTTTTCATAACCTGTTCTGTTTCCTTTTCTATTGAACCGGAAACAAGCTCTCCAGTTTGAGGATCAATGGGGATTTGACCAGAAATGAATACAAAGCCATTAGCTTTTATAGCCTGGTTGTATGGACCAATCGGGTCTGGTGCATTTTTAGTGTATATGGGTTCCATTATTTATTCTACTGTTACAGATTTTGCCAAATTTCTAGGTTGATCTACGTTTGCTCCCCTCATTATTGCTATATGATAGGACATAAGCTGAAGAGGTATTACACTCAACAGAGGCATCAAAATTTCGTGAGTATGTGGTACTTCAATAGTATGATCAGCCATTTTAGGTATAAGAACATCGCCTTCAGATACGATTGCTATTACTTTACCTTTTCGAGCTTTTACTTCCTGTATATTTGAAATAACCTTATCGTAAGAGCTATCTCTGGTAGCTATAAATACTGCAGGCATATTTTCATCAATTAAGGCTATCGGTCCATGCTTCATCTCTGCAGCCGGATATCCTTCTGCGTGAATGTAGGAGATTTCTTTTAGTTTAAGGGCACCTTCTAAAGCAACAGGAAAATTATATCCTCTTCCTAAATAAAGGAAATTAGTCGCATCTTTGAACTTTTCAGAAATATTCCTGATTATATCAGCATTATCAAGCACCTCTTTTATCTTTTCAGGAATCTGCTCTAGCTCTATGAGCAGTTCACGATATTTAGTTTCAGTTAAAGATCCTTTTCTAATTGCAATTCGCAATGCAATCATTGTTAAAACTGTAAGTTGGGCGGTAAAGGCTTTTGTCGAAGCTACTCCTATCTCAGGTCCGGCATGTAAATAAGCACCTTCATCTGTTATTCTGGAAATCGATGATCCAACACTGTTTACTACTCCCAAAATAATAGCACCTTTTGATTTTGCTAACTCAATTGCAGCAAGAGTATCTGCGGTTTCCCCTGATTGCGAAATTGCTATGACGATATCTCCTTCGTTTATTACTGGGTTTCTGTATCTAAATTCGGATGCATATTCAACTTCAACCGGTATTCTGCATAATTCTTCTATGATATATTCAGCTACCAGACCAGCATGCCATGAAGTACCACAACCGATAAGTATTATTTTATTTGCATTGGTTAGTGCATTTGCATAGTTTCGAATACCTCCCAAGACCAACCTCCCACTTTTTGCATCTAGTCGGCCTCTCATACAATCACGAATAGAATTTGGCTGTTCAAAAATTTCCTTTAGCATGAAATGATCGTATCCGCCTTTTTCAATCGCCTCCAATTCTATATCCAATTCAGTAATAAATGGAGATTTTGGAGTGTCCTTTTTATCCCTAAGTTCTATTGAATCTTTTGTGATGATAGCGATCTCTTCGTCATCCATATAGATGACTTCATTAGTATATTCGATTATAGGCGTAGCATCAGAAGCTATGAAATATTCTCCCTTACCGACACCAACTACCATTGGGCTGCCTTTTCTTGCAGCTATTAGTTTTTCAGGATTATCCAATGAAATGATTACAATAGCATATGCTCCAATTACTTTTTGAAGGGAGATCCGAACGGCTTCTTCCAGGCTGCAGTTTGTAGTCTTTTGTATATCCTCTATGAAAGTAATGAAGACTTCCGTATCTGTATCGCTCTCAAATTTATAACCTCTATTGGTAAGTTCAGTTTTTAGTGATGAATAATTCTCTATAATACCATTATGAATGATAACATGGCTTTTATTAGCAGAAAAATGTGGATGAGCATTAATGTCATTTGGTTCACCATGAGTTGCCCATCTTGTATGTCCAATTCCAACTGTGCCTTTTAATTCACCATTGATAAAGTTTTCCAGATCATCAACTTTACCGGCTATCTTTTTGACTATTATTTCACTATTTTCAACCACTGCAATACCCGCACTATCATAACCTCTATATTCTAATCGACGTAGTCCTTTTAGCAGCACATCTTGTGCATTTCTATTTCCTATATAACCTACTATTCCACACATATTAATTTATGGTCTTACTACTGTAAATAAAATTTTTAAAAACGGATCTGAAACTAAATATGTTTCCTGGGTTGTGAGAATATCTTCAGGGGCAATAACCAGATATTCTGTAAGTATCTCTTTTTCTTCTGATCTAAATTGACGTAAGTAAATATCAGTAAAAATCGTAACGTCAGTTGTGTATATACCTTCCTCTTCGGACGCTTTGGCTGTTATATTTGAAGGTCTTGGAGGAAAATATGATTGATTATCCAGGATTGCAGTCCTAATCCAATTTTCATATGTACCTAATAGTCCTTCTCCGGTAAAACCAGAATTTTCTTTAAAAAAGAAAAACTCAAATGACTCTGAAGGATTTACAGATTCATCACCTTTCTGAATTAGAATTTCTGCCTTATTAATAATGAGATCTTCCGGAGTATCAACAAATCTAAGATACTCTTTAAAGTTTACTACAGGATAAAAACCGTATAAAGGAGCTAAAAGTGCATTTTCCCCATCAAAAGAGATTGAATCCAGAGGCTGAATTCCTTCAAATCTTGTGCCTGAAAAGTCTCGTTTTAAATTAGTAAAGTGCTTAGCATTTAATGTGAATTCCGTAGTTGATTGAATAGTATCTATACTGGAATAAAGTATAAGTTTTGTTGAATCGGAGTCAGTATTAAATGTGATCAATGATTTCAAATCCTCGGAAGGTGAAATTGCAAATTGATATTCAAAGCCAACAAGACTTGCACTATCCCTGACCAGATTAAATAGTTTGAATCCTAATTTTGGTAAATTGAGCTTTACAATTGTATCATTCAGCAGAGCAAAATTAGAATTTAAGGTATCGATTGGGGTTTCATTCTTTTTTATTTCCTTATCAGCTAAATAGACGACAGAATTGTATATTTCTTCCTCTAATTCGTAAATGAAATAAAAGCCACCCCTTTCATTATTTTCAAGCCTGCCAGTTATATCAATTTGTAAAACCAGAGAATCAAATACTGAGGTATCCCTAGGGACAGTGCCTTCGGTATATCGCATGGTATGAAATGAGGTAGCAGTAACTTTACCTAAATCATTATCCGTGAAAGAGCCTACAGCTGCATTGTCTTCAACATCAGTCCTCATACTATCAACAAAGACAGTATACATAGGAACGTCTAAATTCAATGATAGAACTTCAGTTGCGTTCTCTATTTCAATATCAAGTGCTGTGTCGTTTTCTTGTTCGCAGGAGGCTAAAAAAAGGATTAGTATTACAGCTAATCCTTTTTGTGATCTAGCCAATAAGTTCATTATAAAGATTATAATAAGATTCTTCGAAGTTTTCTTCGTTTTCGATAGTATCGATCGTCTTTTCTTGAGAAATGTTTTCAATGAGCTTTTTAAAACTTTCAGTTGATTCTTCGTTTGCATAAATAATAGAATCTGAGTACTGAACTCCCATTTTGATAAAGCCTTCGTAATCAGCAGTTTTAAGTGATTGAAGCATGCTATCATCTATATCTATCATTTTAACTTTATCAAGAAGATCGTCACCGAATTTATGACTGAACTTATTGTTATGAATTGTAAATACTGTCTTTGAAGACTTAAATATTGGGTCATTCTTGTACGTTGTACTAACATATAAAGGAATCAGGCTTGTCATCCAATCATTGCAATGAATGATGTCGGGTGCCCAGCCTAATTTCTTAACTGTTTCTAAAACGCCTTTACAGAAAAATATTGCTCTTTCGTCATTATCTTCATAGAAGTTGTCTTCTTTGTCGAAAAAGACAGATTTTCTGTGAAAATAGTCTTCATTATCAATAAAATAAACTTGAAGTTTTGCATTAGGGATTGAAGCAACCTTTATTATTAATGGTTTTTCTTCATCTCCAACAGCGATGTTAATTCCAGAAAGCCTAACAACTTCATGAAGTCTGTTCTTTCTTTCGTTAATTAACCCAAATCTGGGGACTAAAATCCTAATCTCCATTCCCTTTTCCTGCATTGCCTGAGGTAATCTCCGCACAAAATCTGCTACTTCAGATGTTTTAAGAAAAGGATTAATTTCGCTTGCTACATAAAGGATTCTGATGTTTGACATATAATACTATTTTTGAGAGGGTATTAAAAATGAGTACAAAATTACGATAATTTTGCGATAATTTCAATTCTAATTTAAAACTAGATTTAGTTTAACCATTTGTAATGGAAGTATTTACAACGTCCGGTGAGATTAAAAAACTCCGAAGAAAATTAATTTCAGAAAATCAAAAAATGGGTTTGGTGCCCACTATGGGTGCTTTACATGAAGGACATGATGCTTTAATTTATTCTTCCTTAGGAAAATCTGATTACACTTTAGTTAGCATTTTTGTGAATCCTACTCAATTTAATAATCCGGAAGACCTAGAAAAATACCCTAGAAATTTAGACGTTGATTTAGAAAGGCTTAGAAAACTAGGTGCGCATGGCGTATTTATTCCGGAGAATGATCATATATATTATGAGACACCCATATTCACTATAGACATTGGAAAAATGGGTGATGTACTGGAAGGGGAATTCCGACCTGGACATTTTAAGGGAGTAGCACTCATAGTCATGAAATTGTTTAATATTATTTATCCCGACATATCTTTTTTTGGACAAAAGGATCTGCAACAACTTCAAATTATAAAGAAATTAGTTAGTCAATTTTCATACGACATTACAATTTGTGAAGTAAATACAGTAAGGGATCCAGGAGGACTTGCATTATCTTCCAGAAATCAAAGGTTATCCCAAAATGGCATAGAGAAAGCAAGAAAAATTAACATTGGTTTACAAAAAGGTATCGAATATATAAGGAAAAGGGAATCAAGAGAACTAATTTTGCGTTCCTTAATGGAATTTTACATAAATCACAATCTGGATATTGAGTATTTAGAATTGGTTGATCCAAATGAAATGGAAATAATCACAGATGACTTTAGAAATACAAAAAACAAAGTAGCGATCTGTATTGCGGCTTATGTAGAAAATGTTAGGTTAATTGATAATATGCTTGTAAAGTTAGTTTAGAACCAGTCCCATGTATATAGAGGTATTAAAGTCTAAAATTCACCGTGTAAAAATAACAGAAGCTGAATTGCACTATGTGGGATCGATTACTATTGATGAAGATCTCATGGAGGCAGCTGATATTGTTGAAAATGAAAAAGTGCAGATTGTAAATATCAACAATGGTGAAAGATTAGAAACTTATGTAATTAAAGGAAAAAGAGGAACCGGAGATATTTGTTTAAATGGTCCTGCTGCGAGGAAAGCACAAGTCGGAGACATAATTATTATTATATCATACTGCAGTGTTGAGAAAGAGAAAGTAAAAGATCATAAACCAGTGGTTGTTTTTCCGGATAACAACAATAAAGTGGGCTAATGAAAAAAAGAATTTCATCATTCTTAAGATTTTTCATTCCGCTTGCACTTGCAGTTTTGCTGATGTATTATGCCTTTAGGAATATTGAATTCAATTCTTTTATTTCAAAAATTTCTGAAGTTAATTATGCCTGGGTATTAGCATCGATTATTCTGTCTTTAGTTTCTTACGTAGCCCGTGCATACAGATGGAATATATTATTAAAACCACTTAATTATACTCCATCAACTTATCGTACAACGTTGGCAGTTCTAGTTGGATATCTTGCTAATCTTGCTTTCCCCAGATTGGGAGAAATTACTCGTTGTGCAATGCTAAAAAGAACTGATGAGGTACCGATTTCAACTTCAGTTGGAACTGTTATTTCTGAACGGATCATTGATGCATTTTCATTGTTGTTTCTTATAGGTGTTTCTTTTGCTTTGGAGTATGAGACTATTAAGGCTTTTTTCGATGAAATACTAGGGCAGTATAATCTCGATTTTACGAATATAATGATAGGGTTAACAGTCCTTATTTTAATATTTGTACTGGTATTTTTCTTTTTCTTTAAAAATGAAAACAAATATTCAGGCAAAGTAAGAGAATTCGTAAGGGAACTGTACAAGGGATTATCAAGTGTTAGGAGAATTAAAAATATCTGGGGATTTATATTCTCATCAATAGTCCTTTGGGTGACATATTATTTAATGTCTTACATAATAGTTTTTAGCTTACCTGAAACTTCATTTTTGTCCATTTCTGCTGGTTTTATGCTTTTGGTAACCGGAGGGATTGCACTCACCTTGCCGGTTCAGGGTGGGATAGGAACCTACCATACTATGGTTACGGCGATGCTTGCACTATATGGTATTGAGAAAACAACAGGGCTTTTTCTTGCTACTCTCCTTCATACATCACAAATGCTTGCCATAGGTGTTTTTGGAGGATTGGCTGTATTTCTAACTTTCTTAATATCAAAATCAAAAAGAAATGAATCCAAGTAAGTTGAAAATTGTCACCCGGAAAGAAGCTTCTGTACTTAGAAATAAATGGAGAAAAGAAGGTCAAAGGGTAGTTTTCACCAATGGATGTTTTGATATTTTACACCTGGGTCATATTGATTATCTGGAGAAGGCCAGGAACATAGGTGATAAGCTGATTGTAGGGCTTAATACAGATGAATCTGTCAGGAGATTAAAAGGAGAACAAAGACCGATTGTTGATCAGAATTCAAGGTCCAGAATAATTGCTTCACTTCAATTTGTTGATATGGTCGTGTTATTTGATGAAGATACTCCATATGAACTAATAGAAAACTTAAAACCTGATATTCTGGTTAAAGGAAATGATTATTCAAAAAGCAACATTGTTGGTGCTGATATCGTAATGGAGAATGGTGGTAATGTTGAGACAATAGATTTAGTCGAAGGGTACTCAACAACCCAAATAATTAATAAAATTCAAAAATTTAATAACTAGGTAAAAAATGCTGTTTGTTATAATCATAACATTTATGATCTTGAGTTGGGCTGTGAGTTCAAGACTCAAGAACAAGTTTAGAAAGTATTCTCAGGTTAGACTGGGTTCAGGACTTTCTGGAAGAGAAATTGCAGAGTTAATGCTGAGAGATAATGGAATCTATGATGTTTCAGTAACCTCGGTAGAAGGGCAGTTAACTGATCACTATAATCCGGCGAATAAAACAGTGAATTTAAGTAGTGATGTTTATAATGGAAGATCAGCAGCTGCAGCTGCTGTTGCAGCACATGAATGCGGACATGCCGTTCAACACGCCACTGCTTATAGTTTTCTGGAATTTAGAAGTGCAATGGTGCCAGTACAAAATATAAGTGCTAAAATCATAAATGTTGTGTTTATGATGATGTTTTTTGGGGCTTTTTTACTCCCAAGTGTAATTCCAATGCAAACTGCATTATTGATAATTATAGCATGTTATTTTGTTTTCACTTTGTTTGCATTTGTAACATTGCCTGTTGAATATGATGCCAGCAAAAGAGCATTGGCATGGATAGAACAGAGAGGGATTGTAGATTCAAATGAGTACGGGATGGCAAAAGATGCATTAAATACTGCTGCTCAAACCTATCTTGTAGCTGCATTAGGAGCTCTTGCAACACTTTTATATTATGTAATGATCTTTCTCGGAAACAGAGATTAGTAAAATATTATTCTTAAAAATAGCAAAGCCCTGAAATCAGGGCTTTTTTTATTCCTTTTTAGTATGCATGCATAACATAATTATTTAATTTTGAAAAAAAATAACCCGAAGATGAACTTTGATTTTACAGAAGAACAAATTGCAGTAAGAGACGCAGCGAGAGATTTTGCCCAAAAAGAATTGTTGCCAGGAGTTATTGAAAGAGATAACGAACAAAGGTTTCCAAAAGAGCAAATTAAGATGATGGGAGAGCTAGGATTTATGGGAATGATGGTAGATCCAAAGTATGGAGGAGGAGGTATGGATACAGTTTCATACGTGCTCGCAATGGAAGAGATATCAAAAATTGACTCTTCAGCATCTGTTTGTATGTCTGTAAACAATTCCCTTGTTTGCTGGGGATTAGAAAAGTACGGAAATGAAGAACAAAAAGAAAAATACCTTCCCAAGTTAGCTTCAGGTGAGCAAATAGGTGCTTTTTGTCTTTCTGAACCTGAAGCTGGATCGGATGCAACATCTCAAAGGACTTCCGCAATTGATCAAGGAGACCATTATCTTGTCAATGGAACGAAGAACTGGATTACTAATGGTAACAATGCTTCAGTATATCTCGTCATTGCTCAAACTGATGCTGAAAAAAAACATAAAGGCATAAATGCACTTATCGTTGAAAGAGAAACAGATGGTTTTGTAGTTGGCAAAAAGGAAGATAAATTAGGAATTAGAGGTTCTGATACCCACTCTCTGATGTTTACCGATATGAAAGTGCCTAAAGAAAACAGAATCGGTGAAGACGGGTTTGGATTTTCTTTTGCTATGAACACTCTTAATGGAGGTAGAATAGGAATAGCTGCTCAGGCACTTGGAATTGCATCCGGTGCACTAGAACTATCCATACAATATGCAAAAGAGAGAAAAGCTTTCGGTGTAGAGATAGCAAAACACCAGGCCATCCAATTTAAAATTGCTGAAATGGCAACAAAAATTGAAGCAGCAAGATTGATGGTCCTCAAAGCAGCTCAGCTGAAAGATGCTGGAAAAGATTATGCTCATGCATCAGCAATGGCCAAACTGTATGCATCTGAAGTTGCTATGAATGTAACTGTTGAAGCCGTTCAAATTCATGGTGGATACGGGTTTGTAAAAGAATATCACGTAGAAAGATTAATGCGGGATGCAAAAATTACACAGATCTATGAGGGGACTTCTGAAATTCAGAAAATCGTTATTTCAAGAGGATTATTGAAATAATCATATAATTATTTTCACCTCTATTTAGATTATATTTGGGAAATATATAAGAAAATATTAGTTTCGTACAATTCTAATGGATGGAAACCTTGATTTTTCTTTGTTAGTTTATATTTTTCTCGAATGGAAGATTACAATAGGATCATAGAAACATTATCGGTTAGTTTTATTAAAGCTCAAAATATTAATATTTTGAACTCAATAACAATCGAAAATAACTATGATGTAGAAAACTCATTACTTCTTGTTCAGGAAGGAGAATTAAAATTCGGAGAGGACTACGAAGTAGTTTCAAAAGATCAAATGCTATTTGTTCCTGGTGGCAGACAGGTTTCTATAACCTACGGAAAGCATAATGGTCAGAGCTTAACTAAAGATGATTTCCTTAACAATAAAGAAAAATATTTTCAACCGGTAAAAGAGTTTAAACCAGGAAGAGAAAATTTTTTAAGCGTTTCGTTTGAAGCTAAGGTTTTTGATTCGGTAAACTTTTTTTCTTCATTGGATATCCCGCTTTTTAAGGTTTCTTCAAATGAGAAAGTACGAAATCTTGTACTTGAAATTATAGCAGAGTCCAGTTCAAACGCTCCGGGAAAAGAGCGGGTAATAAAACTTCTTACCGAGCAAATGGTGATCGAGTTAATCCGCCATATAATTGAAAAACGACTTTTTGTTGAAGAAATAGCAACAAACACAACTTATTTTAAGGATCCAAGGCTCATTGATATATTTACTTATATCAAAGAAAATCTTCAAAGCGATCTTTCCAATAAAATTCTAGCGAATGTAGCCAATGTTTCTGAAGATTATGTAGGGCAGTATTTTAAGATGCTAACAGGAATTAACCCTCAGGATTATATTGAGTATCAAAGAATGGAAATGGCTGTCAACTTACTCAGGACCAGCAAAAAAAGCATCCGTGAAATTGGAAAAGAAGTAGGCTACAAAGACACCGCCTATTTTTGTAGAAGATTTAAAATGATGTTTGGCATTCCTGCTGGTAAAATGAGAAGAAGGGAATCCCTCATCAACCCTTAGACTTATTCTCTGAATTATTATTATCCTTAATGTTTTTTGCGAGGCTACTTGTCACAGCCTTGACAATCATTGGAAATAATGCAGCGATTGTTCGTTCAATAATTATCGTACTAATGGTACTTTTCTTAGGTATATATTCTGTTTTAGATTTTTCAGTCTTTTTACTTTTATTGGTGGAGGGTTTTTTCTTTTTTTTTAAGATTTTTATGATGAGAAAAATAAAGGTAGTAATCCCTGATATTAAGCCTATGAATTTCAGATAGTTAAAAAGCTTCTCCTCTGTTTCTTTTGCCGCTTTCTCAAGTTCCTGTCTGGCACTTAACTCTTTTTCACTAATTTCTTTTTTCTTCTTCGAGAAAAACTCTGAATGCTTACTCATCTTCCGAAAGTTTTAGAATTAGAGTTTCAAGCCATTTCTGTATTTTACCAGTTTTCAGCATGATGCCCAATATTATAAGAATAACTAACAAAATTACAGTTACGAAAACATAGCCTAGGTAATTGCTCTGAAGTGCATTATTGAGAATTTCTGCGAGCATAATCATTAAAAAAAATCCAAAAAAGAAAGCAACTAATGTGATAAGTAAAAAAACAATAACATGAGATAATACTTTAGCTACCTGGGCTGTAACTTCAAGTTTTATATTTTCCAGTTTAATTTTTACATACTCATTAAGTCGATCTATTATTTTATCGAAAATCATAGTTTAGCAAAGAATATACCCAAATGTACAAGGTAATCTTTTATTCCTCTAAACCTGGAGCTTTGATTTCTGTAGGAGTAGCAATTTCTTTACTCATTTTTTCTGTGTTTGAATTGAAGTAAATCAATGCAAAAGGGATTAGGAAAAAAGTGAGCAAAATGTAGGTAAACCCAACTATTCGATTCTTTAATGTTATGAGTCCTAGTTTTTCAGACAGGTAAATCGTAAATGATGGAAGCAATGGAATGCTTAGAAATAGAATAGAACCAATCATATTAAACAGAAAATGAGCTATTGCAAGACTCATTGCAGCTTCACTTCTAAAAAGAGCTGCGATTATTGCAGTTAGAGTTGTCCCCAGATTAGCCCCCAGAATAAAATAAAAAGCTTTTTTGATATTTACTTTTCCAGTTGCAGCAAGTGGTACTACTAAGGATGTTGTTAGCGAACTAGATTGCACAATGGAGGTAACTAAAAGGCCAAATCCGAAAGATTTATAATTTCTATTGAAAAAAACATTGTCCACATTCTCTTTTGCTTTACCTATCCATTTGTTGTAAAGCAAATTGGAGATAATCTTAACCGAACTAAATAATAGAACAAATGAAATAACAATTGTGATCATTGACCCCAGATTTGTACTGACAAAATTGGTTATAGGGTATAGCAAATTAGATACACCTATAATCGATACTTTATTTTCATAAATTCCAGGGATGTGTTCAGATAAATATCTGCTTGTTTCAGAAAGCAATTTATATTTTAGTTCAAGCGGTAAAATAATAGCTGCCATTATAATATTGTATAGGTCATGACAAACTCCTGCAGATACTGCTTTCTTAAATTCTGCAGTTTTAGTTATGTAGCTTAATGAAACCAGAGTAGAGGTTATTGTCGTGCCAACATTGGCTCCTATGATCAATGGAATAGCCTGCTCAACAGTTAGTGATTCTACAGCAACCAATGCTACAGCCATTGTTGTTGTAGTGCTTGAGCTTTGAAGAATTGCTGTGGCAAGTAAGCCTATAAACAACGTAATAAATGGGTTTGAAGTTAATTTAATGAGGGAATTCACATATGGCTGACTTAGCTTTCCAAAACCAGCACTCATCAATTCAATTGCCAGAAAAAATAGAAACAGCAAAGAAACTACTACAAACAGATTCCTGAAGAAATGTAACGAATGTGACCCCAAATTATACCTCATCGAAAAATACATTGCCGGATTCTTTAAGCAAGCAGCAAAAGTATGTATTATTGAACTAACAACTTATTATATTTTATGATATTAATGTTACTAAAATTTAAAAAATGCTTCAATAATATTTGGTTTCAGATTTTTAATTTTTGTTGTTATTTTTAGGCAAATACATTATTAAGTTTACTTTAAGCTTTCAACTATTTTATAAGAGTTTGGTAATATTCAATAGTTTAGCAGCCTCTTAAAGAACTTTATGTCAAACCTGATCAAGTATTTCCGTCAAGAGAGGCTATTTTTTTCAATTCTAATAGTTGTAACACTTATTTGTTTCTTTGTTTATCCATACAGAAATCTTGCGATGTGGGTTGCATTTATGCTGGCTGCATATTCTGCAATTGCAAATGATAGTATTCAAACAATAGGAACATTTATATCCTCTAATTCCCATAGAAAGTGGTATTATTTATGGATTTACATGGGGGGAATATTCATTATAACAGTTACCTACAGTTTCATCAACTTTGACGGAGATGTTACTTATCAAAGGCTCGCAAATAAAGGGCTAAATGAAGCTCCTACCGTATTTACTTTTTTACAAGTATTTGCACCCGTAATATTGCTAATACTGACAAGGCTACGAATGCCGGTTTCTACCTCTATTCTCCTTTTATCTGCTTTTTCAACTCAGGCGGGTTCAATTTTGAGTATTCTAGAAAAAAGTTTCTTTGGATATTTTCTAGCATTTATCACTGCTATTATTGTTTGGATACTTACAACCAAACTATTTGAAAAATATAAATCATCCAAACCATCAGGCTTTTGGATGCCATTTCAATGGCTCACTAGCGGTTTTCTTTGGTCTGTTTGGATCATGCAGGATGCCGCAAATGTTGCGGTGGTATTACCAAGAAGTTTAAATACAGGCCAATTCATTTTTTTCACTGCATTTATTTTTATCGGACTCGGACTCCTATTTTATCTAAAAGGGGATAAAATACAATCTATTGTTGAAGAGAAGTCCGATGTAAAGGATGTTCGAGCTGCTACTCTTGTAGACTTTGTCTATGCTATTTTGCTTTATTATTTAAAATGGGTAAGTACAATTCCAATTTCTACTACCTGGGTATTTATTGGGTTATTAGGAGGTCGAGAACTTGCAATAAATATAATGGCAAGAGTAGGAGAGGATAGAAAAAGAGGAATATGGAATAGTCTCTATATTATCAGAAAGGACATTCTGTATGCTGCTATTGGATTGATAGTTTCGATTATTCTGGCTCTATCAATAAATCAGGAAATGCGTGAAAATATTTTTGACTCTTTTTAAGAGTTTTCCAGTTCATGTATGGTTAGATAAGCCATTAGACCCATCCCTGTTTTTATAGCTTCTTCATCGATATTAAAAGTAGGTGTATGAACTCCGGAAGTAATATTTCTAGCTTCATTCCGAGTTCCTAATCTGTAGAAACAAGCGTCTATATGCTGAGAATAAAAGGCAAAATCCTCACCTGCAAGCCATATATCTAACTCTATGACATTTTCTTTACCCATATAATTTTCTGCAGCAGAAATCATTTTTTGTGTGTATTCTTCAGAATTATTCAAAAAAGGATACCCAACTTTAACATCAACTTCCGCTTTACAGCCATAGGCTAAAGCTGTGTTTTCTGCTATTTCTTTTATTAGGGAATGAGCCTGATTTCTCCATTCTTCATTAAATGTTCGGAAAGTTCCTTCTAGTTTAACTTCATTTGGGATAACATTTGTGGCACCATTTGCTTCAACCTTTCCAATTGAAAGTACAGAAGGTGTCCTTGGATTGTTTCTTCTTGAAATCAATTGTTGTAATGAAACAATTACCTGGCTTGCGGCAAGAACAGGATCATTTAAATATTCCGGTGCTGCGGCATGCCCACCCTTACCCACAATTTTTATATAAACCTCATCAGCACTTGCCATGTACATTCCTTTTCTGAAACCCACTTTTCCGGCATCAATAAGTGGCATAACGTGCTGACCTAATATACTTTTTGGTTTCGGACTTTGTAAAAAGCCCTCCTTAATTACCAAACTCGCTCCTCCAGGTAATTTTTCTTCACCAGGTTGAAAGATTACTTTTATTTTACCTGAAAATTCAGATTTTAGTTCATTTAGTATTTTTACGGCACCTAATAAACATGATGTATGAACATCATGTCCACATGCATGCATTAAGCCATCATTTTTTGACTTATAAGGGACGTCATTTTGTTCCTGAATCGGAAGAGCATCAATGTCAGCCCTCAACGCAGTAATTTTTTCTGATGGTTCTTTTTCACCAGAAATGGTAAAAGTTATTCCGGTTTTTGCAATTCTATTGAAATCTGAAATTCCAATTTCTGTCAATTTTGACTCAATAAATTCTGCAGTTTTATATTCTTCAAAGCTTAATTCGGGGTTACTATGAAGAATATGTCTAATTTCTTTAATGTAATGAAAGTATTCTTCTGAAAGGTTTTTTATTCTTTCAATCATTGTCATCCTCTTCTTTTTCCTTTTTGATATTTTCAGGAATTAGTATTGCCCTGGGGAAGTCTTTTTTAACATCATTATAATATTTATTCGCTACAATCCTTTCCCTGAATGCACCAATCTTTACTCTGTAAGTAGGTTGATAATATGTCAATGAAGATTCTAATTCAGGAAAAACGATGTTTGCTGTTTTCCTTGCATTCTCTGCTTCTTCCCTTGAAATTCCACTGTAAATTTGAATTGTGTAACCTTCATAGAAATCTTTTTCAGAATTTCTTTCAACAATAATTTTACTAATACTATCAATCTCATTTTTTATCGAACTGGTTAATCCAATTTGTGAAACCGATTCTTCATTATCAATTTCATTTTTGATATATGCTTCGGTTGATGCAAATTCAGGTCGATATATACTTAAGTCTTCATTAATCTCAACTGAAGATGTAGTAACTGATGTAGCTTTGCATGCTACAAACAAAATAGAGATGAATATTATTCTATTATAACGCATTTGTTACTTTTTATGTCATCTTCTACGGTTTTATACTTAACATCCTTTTTTGTAGTCCCATCACTGTATTGAACAGTAACTCTCTGATTTCTACTGGCAACTTTCTGAGATTTAACAGGAGCGGATTTTTCAGCAGGAGGTCTGTTTCCCTGATTTCCATATGCTAATGCAGACTTACTTTCCTCTTTAGATTCTTTATAATTTCTAGAAGATTTTTGTTGTCTGGCTTCCTGTACATCATCTGCTTGCTGAACTGGTATTTCGGCCTTCATCAAAAAAGAAACAGTTTCTTCGTTTACTTTGCCAACAAACCTCTTGAACATTTCAAAGCCTTCAAATTTGTAGATCAATAAGGGATCTTTTTGTTCATAAACGGCATTTTGAACAGACTGTTTCAAGTCATCCATTTCTCTTAGGTGTTCTTTCCAGGCCTGATCAATAATTGCTAATGTTACCATTTTTTCCATGGCATTGATCATTTCCTTACCCTCTGTTTCAACTGATTTTTCCAAATGAGCGGCCACTCCTACTTGTTTCTTTCCATCAGTAAATGGAACTAGGATATTTTCTACTGTTTGTCCTCTTTGTTTGTGAATTTGGTTTAGAATAGGAAGTGCTTTTTCAATAATGCTTCCATTTTTTTTCAGATAACCATTATAAGCTTCTGTGTAAAGTTTATCAGTAATTATAGCTGCATCTTCTTTCTCCAGTTCTTCCTGTTTTATATTAAAATCTAATCCAAGAATGGAAATAGTGTTAAGCTTGAAGCTGTCAAGGTTGTTATCCATTTTAGCATTTAGAACTATATCTTCACAGGTATCATAAAGCATATTCATGATATCCAATTGCAATCTTTCGCCGTAAAGTGCGTTTCTTCTTCTTTTGTAAATTACTTCCCGTTGTGAGTTCATAACATCATCATATTCCAGAAGACGCTTACGTATTGCAAAGTTGTTTTCTTCAACTTTCTTTTGAGCTCTCTCAATTGATTTTGTAATCATGCTATGTTGAATTACCTCACCTTCTTTTAAGCCAAGTCGGTCCATGATTTTTGCCATCCTGTCGGAGCCAAACAATCTCATAAGGTTATCTTCAAGAGAAACAAAGAATTGAGAAGAACCTGGATCTCCCTGTCGTCCTGATCTACCTCTAAGCTGCCGGTCAACCCTTCTGGATTCGTGTCTTTCTGTACCGATAATTGCAAGACCACCAGCATTCTTTGACTCTGGCGGTAATTTTATATCAGTTCCTCTACCGGCCATGTTCGTAGCAATTGTCACAGTACCAGGTTTACCTGCTTCAGCTACAACATCAGCTTCCCGTGCATGTTGTTTTGCATTCAGAACCTGATGGTTTATACCCTTCATTTTAAGCATTCTGCTTAATATTTCAGAGATTTCAACTGAGGTAGTACCCACTAAAACGGGTCTTTTTTCTTCATTTGAAAGATAGACAATTTCTTCTACGACAGCGTTGAATTTTTCACGCATTGTTTTGTAAACCTTATCCTCCATGTCTTTTCGGACAATCGGTCTATTGGTTGGGATTACAACTACATCAAGTTTATAAATGTCCCAAAATTCTCCAGCTTCGGTTTCTGCTGTACCAGTCATACCAGCTAGTTTATGGTACATTCTGAAATAGTTTTGAAGTGTTATGGTTGCATATGTCTGAGTTGCATCCTCAACTTTTACATTTTCTTTTGCCTCGATAGCCTGATGAAGTCCATCAGAATAACGTCTTCCTTCCATAACCCTTCCAGTCTGTTCATCAACTATTTTCACTTTATCATCTACCACAATATATTCGGTGTCTTTGTCATAAAGACAATAAGCTCTTAATAATTGATTTACTGAATGAATTCTTTGAGACTTTACATTATAGTCTTTTATAAGCACATCTTTTGCTTTTAGTCTCTCACTTTCCTGTACTGAAGTGTCAGCTTCCAGTTTGTTAATTTCATCAGCAATATCAGGAAGGATGAAGAATTTTTGATCTTCACCTTCTCCTGTAATTAAGTCAATTCCTTTTTCAGTAAGGTCAATTGAATTATTTTTTTCATCAATAGTGAAATAAAGAGGTTCATCTGCCTCGGGCATGTTTTTCTGATTATCCTGGAGATAAAAGTTCTCTGTTTTTTGAAGAATCTGTCGAACACCGGTTTCACTTAGAAATTTTATTAAAGGCTTATGTTTAGGCATACCACGAAAAGCTCTGAATAATGGCAGCCCAACCTCCTTCTCATTTCCTTCTTTGAAATGCTTTTTAGCCTCATTTAAATATTCCGAAACTAGTTTTCTCTGAACGTCCACAAGCCTTTGAATCCTGGGTTTTAGCTCATAGAATTCATGTTCATCACCTCTAGGAATCGGTCCCGAAATGATTAAGGGTGTACGGGCATCATCGACTAATACTGAATCAACCTCATCGACCATTGCAAAATGATGTTTTCTCTGAACTAATTCATCCATTGAACGGGACATATTATCCCTTAGATAATCAAAGCCAAATTCATTATTAGTACCGTAGATAATATCACATTTATA
>CAYTFO010000026.1:26630-27726 GCA_964437135.1 uncultured Roseivirgaceae bacterium
AGGCTTCTTTCCTTTCGGGAGAATTGGGCTGATATTTATCAATGCAATCCACTTTCAAACCATGAAATTCAAAAATTGGGGCATTCCATTCTGCATCTCTTTTTGCCAGATAGTCATTCACAGTAACAATGTGCACCCCCCGCTCAGCAAGGGCATTTAGGTAAGCAGGCAAGGTTGCTACCAATGTTTTACCTTCACCCGTTGCCATCTCTGCAATTTTACCTTGATGTAATACAACTCCTCCGATCAATTGTACATCATAGTGAACCATATTCCATTCCACCTCATTGCCGGCTGCTATCCATTTGTTATGCCAGATCGCGTTATCTCCTGATATTTCTACATTTGCTTTTTTAGCAGCAAGTTGTTTGTCAAGCATTGTAGCAGTCACTGTTAGCTTTTTATTTTCGGTAAATCTTCTGGCAGTTTCTTTTACTACAGCAAAGGCTTTTGGAAGTATTTTAAGTAATATTTTTTCTAATTCTTCATCACGTTTTTCTTCCAATAAGTCAATTTCACTGAATATTTCATCCTTTTGATTTATATCCAAATCGGGATTTTCTGCAACCTTAGTATGTAGCTCCTCCAGTTGCTGGTCTATATCCTTAAGTTCAGAAGCTATTTCCGCTTTTAATTCAATTGTTTTATTTCTAAGCTCTTCATCTGATATTGAATTCAGTTGATCAAATTCATTATTTATTTGGCTGATAAAAGGCAAAACAAGCTTAATGTCCCTGTCGGCCTTTGTCCCTAATACTTTTGTGATTCCTTTTGTAATAAAATTCAACATTTTCTTATCTCTACTTTTCAAAGGTTAAAGTTAAGTAAGTGATAATAATCAATCATGAAAAGTGTAATTATTATCGAAAAATACTCATAATGTATCAATTGACCCTTCAAATACTTTCATTGCAGGACCTATTAGATAGATGTTTGTAAATTGATTATCTAGAACTTCAAATGAGACACTAAGGATACCCCCTTTGGTTTCTATTTTTACAGGCGATTGATAGCCCAGATTGTAAGCTGTTAAAGCACAAGCGGTAACGCCAGTTCCACATGAAAGTGTTTCATCTTCAACTCCTCTTTCATATGT
>CAYTFO010000027.1:0-3299 GCA_964437135.1 uncultured Roseivirgaceae bacterium
CATTGGATTTGAAATAGAACGATCGACATGCGATTCGGCTGCAAGATGAATAACTGCATCGATTTGATACTTTTGAAATATCTCCTCTAGTTTCTTGCCGTCCTTGATATCACCTTTCTCAAAAAAATAGTTAGGCTCATTTTCTATATCAGCTATATTTTCCAGATTACCTGCATACGTCAGTAAATCCAGATTAATGATTTTATAATCAGGATATTTTTTGACAAACCTGCGAACTACATGTGATCCAATAAACCCCGCTCCACCGGTTATAAGTATTGATTTCATAAACTAGATTTTATAAAAATCTCTGTACCATTTTATGAATTTTTGAATGCCCAAATCAACTGACATTTTAGGTTTGTAATCTATTGCTTTTTCCAAACCCGAGACATCTGCAAAGGTCGCTGGTACATCACCCGTCTGAATAGGCATAAAGTTTTTTATTGCTTCTTTGCCTGTATGTTTTTCAATAGCTGAAATAAAATCCATCAATTCAACCGGTGAATTATTCCCGATATTAAAGACAGCATAAGGCGCAAAACTTGTAGAAGGGTTTGGATTATCTGAAGACCATGAAGTGTCAGGCTCAGGAATCTTCCAGGTCAAACGATAAACACCTTCTACAATATCATCCACATAAGTAAAATCTCTTTTCATTTTCCCATGATTATATACATCAATAGGTTTTCCTTCCAAAATAGCCTTTGTGAATAAGAACAAAGCCATATCAGGTCTTCCCCATGGTCCATAAACAGTAAAAAACCTAAGACCGGTAGTCGGGAGGCCAAAGCTGGATGAGTAAGTATGCGCCATCAACTCATTTGCCTTTTTAGTTGCAGCATATAATGAGATGGGGTGATCAATATTGTCATTTGTAGAAAATGGCATTTTAGTGTTTGCTCCATAAACGGAACTTGATGAAGCATACAGCAGATGCTTAATTTTATGATCTTTACACCTTTCCAGGATATTGACAAATCCAGTGATATTTGAACTTGTATAAGCAAAAGGATTGATCAAACTGTACCTTACTCCCGCCTGAGCAGCCAGATTTACAACATACTCAAATTTATTGTCTCCAAAGATTTTTTTAAGGCTTTCAATATCATCCAGTTCGGTTTTATAGAATTTAAAGGATGAGTTCTCTTCCAGAATTGCAAGACGAGATTTTTTTAGGTTAACATCATAGTAATCATTGAGATTATCTATCCCTACAACTTGATAACCATTATCCATAAACTTCTTACTCAAATGGAAACCAATAAAACCTGCTGCCCCGGTAATAAGAATTGATGTATTATCTGCCATTAAACTTGTATTATTTTTGCGCTAGATGAAAGAGATTATTAGCTTAATAAAAAAGGATTTTGATGTTGATTCGAGGCAAAAATACCCGATCGCAGGGATTGTTCTATATATTTTCGCAACTATCTACATATCCTACCTAACTTTTCAATCTGCGATAAATATTTCAACCTGGAATGCCTTGTTTTGGATCATCCTTTTATTCGCATCAGTTACCGGTATAGCTAAAAGTTTTATTCAGGAAGAAAACAGAAGTCTTTATTATTTTTTCCTATCTAAACCAGCCAATTTCTTAGCAGCTAAATTGATATACAGCTTAGTGTATGAATTGATCTTAATTTCAATCACATTTAGTCTCTTTTCGTTGCTTATTCCCATAGATGCTGACTTCAATTATTTATTTTATCTAAACTTATTAAATGGTGCAATTGGAATAACCGCCAGCTTCACTCTCATCTCTGCTCTGGCCTCTAAAACTTCCAATCAATCCAACTTAATGGCGGTCTTGGGTTTTCCTGTAATTATCCCAATACTAATACTTGCATCTACCAACTCCAGAAAAATACTATTTGGAGCGATCTGGCAAGATATTTCAGGCAATTCCATCACACTCTTATCACTGAATGTTATTATCATTGCGGTCTCATTTATTTTATTTCCTTATAGCTGGAAAAATTAGGTATGAAGGCATTGATAAAAACAAGCTGGTGGAAATATTTAACCATACTTCTACTTGGTTATACTATGGTGGGTGGACTATTATTTAAAGCACCCAGACTTCCAATCCTAAATGAAACCGTAAGAAACCTTCATTTTCATGTCCCCATGTGGTTTGGGATGATTCTATTGTTTGCAGCCTCTGTTTTTTATGGAGTGAAGTATCTTTCCACCAAAAAACTAGAATACGATATTTTTAGTATTGAACTTGCTAAAACTGGAGTTGTTTTTGGAATTTTAGGTATAATAACTGGAATGATTTGGGCAAATTTTACATGGGGAGAACCCTGGAGCAATGATCCGAAACAAAATGCATCAGCAGTCGCTCTTTTAATTTATTTCGCTTTACTTGTTTTGAGAGGCTCTTTACAGGATGATCATCAAAAAGCCAGAATATCTGCGGTATACAATATTTTTTCTTTTGCAGTTCTAATTCCATTATTATTTATTCTTCCAAGGTTGACAGATAGTTTACATCCCGGTAATGGAGGAAATCCAGGGTTCAATGCTTATGACCTTGATAATAACCTAAGGCTTGTTTTTTATCCGGCTGTTTTAGGATGGACATTATTAGGATTTTGGATAGCTTCATTAAATAGTAGGCTATCTTTGCTCTTCTTTGAAAAAGACAATGAATAAATTATATAAACAAACAACCTTTCTTTTAATATTCCTGTTTGCCCTTATAACGGATGTATATTCCCAGGAAGTTCAAATGGCGGATAACTTCAGAGGTGAAGGAAAAATCTATGTCGTCGTTGCCGTTGTGCTTACTATCCTGATTGGAATTTTTATATATTTATTTAGGTTAGAAAAGAAGATAAAAAAATACGAGGACGAGGAGAGATGAAGAAAAGTCATATTTTAGGTATAGTAGTTATTGCAATAGCAATTGCTGTGGTTGTTACAACTGCAGGTGATGCAAGCTCATATGTTACATTTAAAGAGGCTAAAAATATAGCCGAATCAGGTAGCAGTAAAAAGATACATGTAGTAGGAACTTTAAAGAAAAACTTTCAAAACGAGGTAATAGGAATTAGTAGTAGTCCAGATAATCTTTCATTTAAGTTTCTAATGGTGGATGAAAATAATATGGAACAGGAGGTATATTATGCTAACCCTATGCCTCAGGATTTTCTGAAATCTGAACAAGTGGTGGTTATTGGCTCTTATCACAATGATAAGTTCATAGCCGAAAAGATTTTATTAAAATGTCCGTCAAAATACCAGGAAGAAGAACTTAACGTTTGATATGGTCCACTACTTTATTGGCT
>CAYTFO010000027.1:3309-12595 GCA_964437135.1 uncultured Roseivirgaceae bacterium
TGGCTATTTAGGCCATTTCTTCGTAATACTTTCATTCGTTAGTGCTGCAGTAGCTATTTTTAGTTTTTATAATGAAGAAAAAATAGCTTCACCATCATGGATAAAGTTTTCTAAAGTCACTTATTATGTTCATTTTGTGAGTGTTTTAGGAGTAATGGTGACATTGTTCCTTATTATAAATCGCCATTATTTTGAATACCACTACGCCTGGAAATACAGCTCCAAACTACTTCCTGTTTATTACCAGGTATCTGCTTTCTGGAATGGCCAGGAGGGCTCATTTTTATTGTGGACTTTCTGGAATGCAATACTGGGCCTAATACTTTTGCATACTAACAAGTATTGGAGAGCGTCAGTAATGACTGTTATTTCAGTATCTCAGGTATTGCTAACCTCAATGGTACTAGGAATTGTCATTTTCAATATAAAAATTGGAAGTTCCCCTTTTTTACTTCTGAGAGATTCTATAAATGACTCGATTTTCACAATCAATCCGGAATTTATTCCAGAAGACGGGAATGGCCTTAACCCATTGCTTCAAAACTATTGGATGGTAATTCATCCTCCTACTTTATTTTTAGGATTCGCAAGTACAATAGTGCCTTTTGCATATGCCATTGCCGGATTATGGAAAGGAAAGTTTAGAGAATGGATTCGTCCTGCTCTACCCTGGGCACAATTCTCTGCTTTAACACTGGGTGTTGGAATATTGATGGGGGCATACTGGGCTTATGAAACCCTTAACTTTGGTGGATATTGGAATTGGGATCCGGTTGAAAATGCTATTTATGTACCATGGTTAACATTGGTTGCTGCAATGCACACGATGATTGCTTACAAAAAGAATCATACTGCTTTAAAAGCTTCCATGATATTAACCATTGTTACGTATGTCTTAATCTTATACTCTACCTTTTTGACAAGAAGTGGTGTTCTGGGTGAAACATCTGTACACTCCTTTACTGACCTGGGACTTTCAGGACAGTTGTTAATTTTCCTTTTCGGTTTCATCATAATCTCTTTTGGTTTACTGATAGCTAAATGGAAAAAAATACCTACTTCCAAGGATGAAGTGTCTGCATATTCAAGAGAGTTCTGGATATTTATGGGAGCAACTGTTCTTTGCCTAATGGCATTTCAGGTGATCATCCCTACATCAATCCCAGTTATAAATGATATTATTCAGTTATTTGGAATAGAAAGCAATCTTGCACCCCCTGCTGAGCAAATGATTTTCTATTCTAAAATTCAGATTTGGTTTGCAATAGCGCTGGCCTTTCTTTCGGGAACCGGGCAATTTTTCTGGTGGAACAAAATAGATCCCGATAGACTCAAGAAGGAAATAAAAATGCCTGTTGTAATCTCACTGTTGGTTTCAGCTATAATCTTTGTTTACGGCCTTTCAAAACCTATCCAAAACACACAGGAGTTTGTGTTTTTCCTTGGCTATATACTTTTACTTACTACTTCGGTCTATAGCATTGTAGCAAATGCTAAAATTCTTTTTGGACTAAAGCGGACTAATTTAAAGCTTTCAGGTGGTTCTATCACTCACATTGGCGTTGCCATGATGCTGGTAGGTATACTTTTTTCCTCAGGTTATTCCAAAATTTTGTCGAAAAATAATACTGGAATGCTTTGGAGTAAGGAATTCCCTGATGAAGTCAATCAAAATAACCTCCTTTTATTTCAAAATGAACCTCGTCAAATGGGTGATTATTCCATGATCTATCGAGGATTGAGAAAAAAAACTAGGGAGGCTGGTTTTGTCGATATAAATATCCTAAAGGAAACTGAACATCCCCTTAAGCTTACATTAAAAGAACCATTGCTAAAGAATGGAAATGAAGTAGCTAAAGCAGGTGATACTCTTTCGCTTATCAATAATGAGAATTCATACTTTGAAGTGATCTATCAGAAAATAGATGGTGGAACTTTCACTCTATACCCAAGAGTTCAAATGAATGAGGCTATGGGAATCGTTTACTCTCCTGATATTAACAGAACACTGACTGCTGATCTTTACACTCATGTGAGAACATTTCCCGATCCGGAACAGGATGTTGATTGGGGAGAAGCTGATTCAGTGGAAGTAAAAGTTGGAGATACTTTTTTTATCAATGATTATGTAGCAACATTTAAGTCAGTAGAAAGACTTTCTGAAATTGATGGTATTCAACTGGCAGAACAGGATGTAGCGGTAAAAGCAAGCATTGAAATCCAGGGAGAATACGACAATTACCTGGCAGAGCCCATTTACATCATAAGAGATAGAATGGCAGGAAAAATACCTACAACAATTAATGATCTTGCAGCAAGAATCTCAATAAACAGCATTAATCCGGAACGAAACAGTTTTACTTTTGAAGTGTATACAACTCAAAAAGATTGGATCATAATGGAAGCAGTGGAGAAGCCCTGGATTAATATTCTGTGGACTGGAACACTTCTACTTACGATTGGATTTATAGTTGCAATTGTCAGACGCTATCAGGAATTCACTAACTTTAGAAATAAAGGTCTTGAGAGTTGATGAAAATATCCATAGTCGGTAGAGGAAATGTTGCCTATCATTTATATCATGCTGCAATAAATCAAAATATACAGATTGAAGCAATTATAACAAGGGATGAGAACCCTGTTTCGTGGGCGACTAATTTACAAACGACCTCAAAAGACCTTAAAAATTTAGATTCTGACTTGATCTTTCTTGCTATAAGTGACGATGCAATTCAGGAGTTTTTTTCAAGCTATAAATTCCCCTCTGTAACAACCATAGTGCATTGCAGTGGCACAGTAATATTAGGTGCTATTTCAAATTTTCACTCAAACACAGGAGTGATCTATCCATTTCAGACTTTTTCTACAGATAAGAAAATTGATCTTAAAACCGTTCAAACATTTATTGAATATAGTAATCCAAAAGCTCAAAGCACGATTGAAGACTTCTGTAGTGAAGTTTTTCCAAAATATCAATATCTAAGTTCAGAAGACAGATTGAAATTACACCTTGCTGCTGTTTTTGCAAATAATTTCACCAATCACATGTTGACCATTGCTGAAAATATACTGGAAGAATCAAATCTTCCTGCAGAGGTGATTCATGAATTAGTTGAAGAGACTTTTGCTAAATATAAAACCAAGGGTGCTCGTAAATCTCAAACCGGTCCTGCAGCAAGAGGAGATCAAAAGACAATAAATGCACATCTAGAAAAACTAAAAACTAAAGAATTACGTGAAATCTACAAATCAATAAGTTCTCATATTAAAAATTCCCTATGATCCGAACTCTGTATGATAATGTAATTGGATTTTTATCTGCTAGCAGAGTACCTAACTTATTGATTATAGCCGCAACTCAATCTATGGTTGCTATTCATTTACTTAACAAAAACTATTACGAAGTTCTTAATTTAAAATTTTTCTTCTTTCTCGGAAGCACCCTTTTGATTGCTGCTGCGGGTTACATTATAAATGATTATTACGATCAAAAAATTGATATGATAAACAGACCGCAGAAAGTTGTGGTTGGAATTAAGTTTAAACGGAGACTAGCGATACTTTCGCATTTCCTGTTAAACGTAACAGGGGTGTTGATTGGTTTTTGGGTTGACCCATTTGTAGGAGCTGTACATATTTTTTCCTCTTTCTCTCTTTGGATATATTCCAATCAATTGAGAAGATTACCAATAATTGGAAATGTAACTATCGCAGGATTAACTGCCCTCACTCTCTTGATTGTCTCAATTTACTTTCGCCAGTTTGACAAAATAGTGCTTCTTTATGCATTTTTTGCAGGAACTGTTACACTGATTCGGGAGATTGTTAAGGACATTGAGGATGTAAAAGGAGAATCTGCTTTTGGTTGCTCAACCATACCTGTAGTGTGGGGAATTCGGGGAGCAAAGCTATCTATATATCTGATCAGTTTGGCTGGTGCTTTTTTTCTTATACTGTTTTTGTTAAAAGTGAATAATACTGCCTTACTTGTATATTTTTTAATCTCCCTCCCTCTTTACATATGGTTTTTTTTCAAACTATATCTTGCAGATACACAAAAAGAATATGAAGTTTTGCACCAGTTTTGTAATTTCATTATTTTTTCGGGGATAGTAAGTATAATTTTTTTATGAAAAAACCTTATCGAATTGCCATTCTGGCTTCAGGTAGCGGTACCAATGCTGAGAACATCGTCAAAATGTTTAAAGCTGATAAATCTATAGATATAGTATCTATTGGTAGTAATAAAAAATCTGCCTTTGTATTGGAAAGAGCTAAGAAACTAGGTGTTGATCATTTTACTTTTAATAAGGAAGAAATGAAAGCCGATTTGATCAAAAAGTTTCAGGAAATCAAAATTGATTTCGTGGTTTTGGCAGGATTTCTATTAAAACTTCCAGTTGAATTCATAAGGGCTTTTCAGGATAGAATCATAAATATTCATCCTGCATTACTTCCTCAATATGGTGGCAAAGGAATGTATGGTGATTATGTTCATAAAGCAGTAATTGAAAATAAGGATGAATTTTCAGGAATTACCATTCATTTAGTAAATGAAAACTATGATGAAGGACGGATTCTCTTTCAGGCTATGTGCCAAATTGAAGAAACTGATACTCCGGAAACCCTGGCTAAAAAAGTTCATAAGCTAGAGTATGAATACTATCCAAAAATAATCTTAGATTATATAAGAGAATACCAAGATTAGCTCATAAAGAATAATTAATTTTGCGGTCTTATTTATCTGGCAGAGCAAAATCAAAGCATGAGCGAAAAAAAAATAAAATCCGCATTAATTTCAGTTTTCCATAAAGACGGATTAGAGCCTATTATCAAAAAACTTCATTCTCTTAACGTCAAATTATATTCAACCGGAGGAACGTATGATTTTATTAAGAGTAAGTATATTCCTGTAACCGCAGTCGAAGACGTCACTGACTATCCCTCCATATTTGGTGGAAGAGTAAAAACCCTGCATCCAAAAATATTTGGAGGAATTCTTCATAGGAGATCAAATGAGTCTGACCTTAAGGAAAAAGAACAATATGAAATTCCGGATATTGACCTTGTAATTGTAGACCTGTATCCTTTTGAAGCTACAGTTGCAAGTGGAGCCACAAACCAGGAAATCATCGAAAAAATTGATATTGGGGGTATTTCCCTTATTAGAGGAGCTGCTAAAAATTATGAAGATGTAATTATAGTTCCATCCATGGACTATTATACGCAACTCGAGAAGTTGCTGGATGAGAAAAATGGAAGTTCAGACCTTGAGGATAGAAAGTATTTTTCTGCAGCAGCATTCGATATTTCATCACATTATGATACTGCAATATTCAATTATTTAAATGCAGATCATCAAATAGAATCCTTTAAATATTCAGAAAGAACAAAAAAATCACTCAGATATGGTGAAAACCCACATCAAAAAGGTGCTTTTTACGGGGATTTCAGTGCTTTCTTTGAACAATTGCATGGTAAAGAAGTAAGCTATAATAACCTGATTGATATAGAGGCTGCAGTTCAATTAATTGCGGAATTTCAAAATCAAACTGCTTTTGGAATTCTAAAACACAATAATGCCTGTGGTTTTGCAATTGCAGATTCTGTTAAAGATGCGTATTTAAAAGCATTTGAAGCAGACACTTTATCCGCTTTTGGTGGTGTCCTTGTCACGAACAAAGAAGTTGATAATCAAGCTGCTGAAACTATTACTTCTTTATTCTTTGAAATTCTGATAGCACCTTCATACTCGGAAGAGGCGCTTGATATTCTGAAGCAAAAGAAAAACAGAATCTTACTGATTCAAAAGCAGGATTTCAATCGTGAGCAGCAGTTTAGATCTCTGTTGAATGGTGTAATCGTTCAGGATTATAATTCAAAAACTGATCTAAAGTCTGATCTAAAAACAGTAACAAAAAGAGAACCATCAAATGATGAAATAGATGCTTTATTGTTCGCATCTAAACTTTCGAAACATACAAAATCTAATACTATAGTCCTTGCTACTAAAGATAGATTAGTATCGAGCGGTGTGGGTCAGACATCCAGAGTTGATGCATTAGAGCAGGCAATTGAAAAAGCTAAGAAATTTGATTTATCTTTATCTCGAGCAGTCATGGCATCGGATGCATTTTTCCCTTTCCCGGATTGTGTAGAGATTGCCAATAAAGCAGGAATCAAAGCCGTAATACAGCCTGGTGGATCAGTAAAGGATCAATTGTCAGTGGATTATTGTGATGAACATGATATGGCTATGGTATTTACTGGTTTCAGACATTTTAAACATTAAATGCAGTAAATAGCAATCGTTTAATTAATTTCAAGGAAAAATTTAGAGTAGAGAATTCAGCATGGGATTTTTTGATTTCTTTTCAAGTGACATAGCAATAGATTTAGGTACTGCTAACACATTGATCATTAACAAGGATAAGGTTGTAGTAGATGAACCCTCAATCATCGCAATAGATAAAAACACTAATAAAGTTCTGGCTATTGGACGTGAAGCCATGCAAATGCATGAAAAAACTCACGAAAATATCAAGACGATCAGACCTCTTAAAGATGGGGTGATCGCTGATTTCCATGCAGCTGAACATATGATCAGAGGAATGATCAAAATGATCGATGGGCAGAATAAAAGGATTTTTCCTGCATCCCATCGAATGGTTATTTGTATTCCTTCAGGTATCACAGAAGTTGAAAAAAGAGCAGTTCGAGACTCCGCAGAGCATGCCGGAGCAAAAGAAGTATACATGATCCATGAACCAATTGCTGCTGCTATAGGGATCGGAATCAATATAGAACAACCTGTTGGTTCGATGATTGTCGATATTGGGGGTGGTACCACTGAAATTGCGGTTATTGCTCTATCAGGCATTGTCTGTGACCAATCTATACGTGTGGCGGGGGATTCATTCAATAAAGATATACTGGATTACATGCGAAGACAGCATAATCTTCTTATCGGTGAAAGAACAGCCGAAAGAGTTAAAATAGAAGTTGGTTCAGCATTGACTGAATTAGATGATGCTCCTGAAGATTACGAAATAAGAGGAAGGGATTTGATGACTGGTATTCCAAAGGTTATAAAACTATCCTATTCCGAAGTGGCTTTTGCTATTGATAAATCAGTATCTAAAATAGAGGAAGCTGTTTTAAAAGCTTTGGAAATTTCACCGCCGGAATTATCCGCTGATATCTATGATAATGGTATTTATCTGACTGGCGGGGGTGCTTTGTTGAGAGGACTCGATAAACGACTTAGCATGAAAACTAAGTTGCCTATCCATATTGCTGAAGATCCATTAAGAGCAGTTGTGAGAGGAACCGGAATCGCATTGAAACATTTGAATTCTTTTAAGTCAGTACTAATGACCTAAATGCAGCAACTACTTGACTTTTTATTTAAATATAGAATTTTAGGGCTTTTTCTCTTTTTAGAGTTTATCTGTTTTTGGTTATTTGTATCCTATAATCAGTATTATAATGCCTACTTTTTCAATTCCTCAAATTATGTAGCTGGAAGTATTCAATCATTTTCATATAATGCTACTGAATACTTCAAACTAAAAAATACAAATAGTCAGCTCGCTGAGGAAAATGCAAGTCTACGGGAAATGTTGTCTAACCGTAATCTTCAGCCTTATGCGATTTTTGATACATTAAATCAAAATACATTTTTCGAAATAGTTCCGGCCAAAGTAATTAACAATACGGTTAACAGAAGTTCAAATTTTCTTACATTGAGTGTTGGAAAAAAAGAAGGTGTAAGCCCTGAAATGGGAGTTATTACTTCTAATGGAATTGTAGGTAAAGTAAAATCTGTTTCCTCGAATTTCTCAACTGTAATTTCAGTACTTAATCGAGAAATGCTTATTTCAGCACAATTAATCGAAACAAATACGCTCGGTACAGTTCAATGGGATGGTCAGGATCCAAAAAAAGCTAAACTAAAATATATTCCGCGTCATATTGAATTTGATTCAGGAGATACAATTGTAACTTCCGGATTTAATTCAATTTTTCCTGAAAATCTGATCATAGGTACTGTTAGCCAGTTTAAACTGGCAGATGAGTCTCCTTTTTATGAAATCGAGATTAGTTTATCAACTGATTTTCAGTCACTTGATTACGTCTATGTAGTCAAAAACTATTACAAAGAAGAATTAGATAGTCTGGAGGTGATAAATGAGTAAGTATAATTACAGATTACTGATTGGGTACGTAATAGTTTACATCTTTATTCAGATTCCTTTATTGTACAAATTGAACCTAAACCCGGATACGATTGCCTTCTTTTATATAGGTTTTCTCCTGTTTCTACCCATTGGATTCAGGCCGGCGGTAAAATTGCTAATCGGTTTTTTTACTGGATTATTAATCGATATTTTCACAAATACACCCGGGCTTCATGCAGGAATTTCTGTTTTCATATTATTCATAAGGGATCAGGTTATCAATGTCACTCTTGGAGACCTCGATGAAAATCCTAACTTATCCATTTACACAATTGGTTTTAAAGGTATCTTTCTTTATCTCCTGCCGCTTGTATTTCTGCATATAATATTACTTTTTTCAATCGAACAGGGAACAGTATTACCATTTTTTGCCGTTATTAAAAAAAGTATTTTAAGTACATTATTCACTTTCGTTTGCATCATTTTACTAAATTCAATTGTAGCAAGAAGACCTTCTAGAATATGAATAGCAGGGTGGTTGTCATAAGGATTCTTATTATTGGGATAGTTGCAATTCTATCCGTGAGGTTATTTTCAATTCAAATTGTGAATACAGAATACAAGCAAGCTGCTGAAAATAACATCATACATAAAGCAATTAAATATCCATATAGAGGTCTGATATATGGCAGAACAGGACATTTACTGGTTTCAAATATTCCGGTATTTGACATTATGGTCATACCTAAGGAATTTGATCTGTCTGATTCTGCTCAAATCTGCGATTTACTTAGAATTGATCAAGCTGAATTTCAGGATAAATATCAAAAAGCAAGAAGTTTTTCCCCAATCCTGCCCTCTATATTTTATGAAAAAATGTCAAATGAACATTTCGCAAATATCCAGGATAAGCTAATCAATTATAATGGTATCCTTGTTCAACCAAGGACAGTAAGAGGATATGAGTATCCAATCCTGTCGAATGCAATTGGCTATGTAGGAGAAATCACGAGACGTCAACTCAACTCAGATACAACAGGATATTACAAGTCAGGTGACAATATCGGGATTACAGGTCTTGAAAAGCAGTATGAAGAACATCTTAG
>CAYTFO010000027.1:12605-26474 GCA_964437135.1 uncultured Roseivirgaceae bacterium
AAGCGTGGTGTCGAAGTGACCACAGTAAATGTTCAGGGTATTAGTCAGGGGTCTTTTCGTGAGGGTGAATTCGACTCTTTACCTGTTCCTGGAACAGAAATTCAACTTACCATTGATGTAGAGCTTCAAAAATATGCTGAGAAATTGATGGAAGGTAAAATTGGAAGTGTTGTTGCAATAGAACCCTCTACAGGTGAAATTCTGGCATTTGTATCAGCTCCTACTTACGGTCCTGAACAGTTAAGTGGACGGGATTTTTCCAAAAATTTTCAGGTGATCCAGTCTGATACTCTTAAACCATTATTTAACAGGCCAATACAGGCCATGTATCCACCAGGTTCTATGTTTAAGACAATCCAATCATTGATTGCTATGCAGGAAAGAAAAATCTCTCCTACTGAACAAATTTATAGTGATGGTACTTTGATTGGGGATCTTGCGCCAAATGGGTATTATGACGTAAAAAAAGCTATAACCTATTCATCAAATAACTATTTCTACAAAGTTTTTCGAAGGGTTATCCAGCAAGGATTCGAAGAAAGTGCATTTATAGATTCGAGAATTGGATACGAAAGATGGTATAATTATGTGAAGTCCTTTGGTCTGGGAGAAAAGCTGGGAATTGATCTTCCCAATGAAAGTGGTGGGCATATTCCAAATCTTGCTTATTATGATAGATACTATGGCGAAAACCGCTGGAAATTTAGTAACATTTATTCCTTAAGTATCGGTCAGGGCGAACTATTAGTCACACCTCTTCAAATGGCTAACCTGGGAGCAATAATGGCAAACAAGGGGTATTATTATAAGCCTCACATTGTCAAAAGGATTGGTTCAGACTCAGTTTCAAATAGAGAAATGATCAATCTTGAAATTGATGCAAAATACTATCCATCAGTAATTGATGGTATGCAGCAAGTTGTAGAAATGGGTTCAGGAAGACGAGCCTACAATCCGGATATTATTACCTGCGGAAAAACAAGCACAGTTGAAAACCCTCATGGCGCTGATCATTCCGGCTTCATGGGTTTTGCACCCAAGGATAACCCGAAAATAGCTATTGCAGCCTATGTGGAAAATGCTGGCTGGGGAGGTAGAGCGGCTGCCAGTACAGCTAGTTTGATGATTGAAAAATACATTAATGGAGAAGTCAAAAGAAAATGGCTTGAAGATTATGTGTTAAAAGGAGATTTTGGCGATGCGAAATGAAGGGTTAGTAAATCAGATCGACTGGACAAGTGTCCTGATATATTTCATCCTTGTAATTGCAGGTTGGTTCAATATCTATGCAGCAGATTATGACCCGGAAATTAGTGCCAGTATCTTTAGTTTTTCTCAAAGTTCAGGTAAACAATTAATCTGGATTGCGACCTCCATCGTAATGATCATTTTAATCCTTACACTTGACTATAAATTTTACCTGAGTGTTCCCTACATAATATATGGGATACTTATATTCCTCTTGATCGTAGTAATGTTCTTTGGCAAGGAAGTGTCTGGATCAAGGTCATGGTTTGAAATAGGAAGTTTCAGGTTGCAACCAGCAGAGTTTGCTAAAATTGCAACAGGATTAGCTCTCTCAAACTATCTTGCCAGTATAAATGTCGACCTCGGGAAAATTAAAGATCTTCTTAAAGCTACAGCCATATTTGCAATTCCATTCTTATTGATAACATTTCAGGGCGATTTTGGGTCAGCTTTGGTTTTCAGCAGTTTTCTGATTGTGCTTTTTAGAGAGGGCATGTCACCTGTTTTTATTTTTATAGGACTGGCAATTGTAATTACTTTTCTACTTACACTCATTGTAAGTCAGACAATACTTATCATCGCAATTGTAATCCTAACGCTTATAGCACTTGGTGTGCTTGCTCGAACCTGGCAAAAAGCACTAATCATTTCTATAATTGCCATAAGCCTGATCGGAATTTCAATAAGCGTTGATTTCGTTCTCAACAATGTTTTAAAGCCACACCAGCAAAAAAGGGTTATGTCACTCATTAACCCGAATGCAGATCCACTTGGAATTGGCTGGAATGTTCTTCAATCAAAAATTGCTATAGGAAGTGGCGGATTTGCCGGAAAAGGATTTTTAGAAGGTACTCAAACAAAATTTGATTTTGTTCCTGCTCAAACAACAGACTTTATTTTCTGTACAATAGGAGAAGAACATGGATGGCTGGGTGCCTCTGTTTTACTTACACTGTTCTGTATTTTGCTGGTTAGAATAAGCATAATTGCAGAGCGCCAAAAATCAGATTTTGTCCGGATATATGCCTATTCAGTAATGTCAATTCTATTTTTCCATTTCGCAGTAAATATCGGAATGACAATAGGTTTATTTCCGGTAATTGGGATACCATTGCCTTTTTTTAGTTATGGTGGCTCCAGTCTATGGTCTTTTACGATATTGCTCTTTATCCTTCTAAAATTGGATGCACATAGGATGGAACTTCTTCACCGATGGTGATTTATCTGAAATATCTAAAGATCACTTTCAAAAACTCTTTAACTTCATCTGAGTTCATGTCCCAAAAAAACTCTTTCGCATAATTCTGAACAAGGAATTCAACTGCTGCATCAAAAGTTTTTCTTTCTTCTATTTCAATAACTGCCTTTTGGAACACTTCATTGTCTCCGTCAAATAGTTCCTGAAGAAACATATACTTATGATTTATGGAAATTGCTTCCATAATATTACTAATCTTTTTCTCCTCATGAACATCTGCAAGCGTTTTGGATTCAATCCCAAACTTATCATTTAAGGTAGATTCAGTGCTTTCTTTAACCAAATCTTCATTAATTTCTTTTGCCGAATTCTCAATTTCCTTCTCTTCCACCTGAGTTTCTTCTTCAGATTTGTCTTCTGCATTTAAATTATCTTCGTCATTGATTTCATCCTCCTCAATATCATTGATTTCCTCGACGATTTCATCCTCCTCTTCGTCGGGTGTTTCTTCATCATTATAATCAGAGTAGGATTCCTCTATTTCATCATCTACTTCAATTTCGGGTTCAAACTCCTCGGATTCTATAGTTTCTTCAGTTCTGATATATTCAGGTTCTGCTTTATCCTCAACTTTTACAAAGTCCTCGAGATTTATATCGACAATATCAATGATCTCCTTGATAAATAGGTCCAGGCCTTCAATGCTGTCATAATCTTCAAAATATCCACCAGTAAGTGAAATTACTTCTTCAACAGGCATTTCCCTGACCTGTTGTGTAAATTCACTTATCTCTGATTTTTGATATACCAGATACTTGGTTAGTTGTGAACTCAACTTATCTGTAAGCTTCGAATCTCGTTTGTCAATCAATTCCTCGATTAGGTACTCTGCGGGATTTATATAAAGCAATAAGGCCTGATAAAAAGCTTTCTCAATCAGGGCTCCAAGGTCTGATGCCTGCACCTCAATGTTTTGTGACAGGATATTCATGAGGTCAACCATAGCTTTCCTTACTTCTATGGTTTTGTAGTTGAAATAAGGACTCTCAAGCTTTTTCATTTCATCCTGCCACTGTTGAAACAGAATCTTTACGATAAAAAAATTGATCTGTTTCGATTGTGTCAGTTTCAAAATTTGCTTACCCGTTACAGAATTATCAGCACCAACATGATCTGAAATTATTGTACTACTGTATTTTTGTGTGATTTGCTCTATAAAATCTTCTTTAAGGGAAATCATTTTCATATTTTGAAAGCTGAAATATGGGTCGAATAATAATTGAAAACCTCGATGGTAAATCTATCGATTATAATGATAATACGAAAAGACTACTGGATGTATTGCTTGAAGAAGTAGATTGGATGCACGCTTGTGGTGGAAAAGGAAGATGTACAACTTGTAAAGCAATAATATTGAGTACCTCAGAAGAACTCCCGGAATTGAATGAATCTGAGTTAAGGTTTAAGTCACTGGGTCGATTGAATGAAAATGAAAGACTGGCATGTCAGTTTCAGCTTAAAAATGATAATAATCTAACAATCAGGGTACATGAAAACAATAAATTGCCACATTTAAATTATTCAGAATAAATGTTTGTAGAACCTACACATAATAACCCAGGTCCAATAAAAGGTACCGGCTGGATAGAAGTAATTTGTGGATCTATGTTTTCAGGTAAAACTGAGGAGCTCATAAGACGTCTCAACAGAGCATATATTGCAAAACAAAAAGTTGAAATATTCAAACCTATCATTGACAGTAGATACTCTAAAAAAAAGATTGTATCGCACAATGAAAACAAGATTCATAGTACGCCTGTCAATTTTGCCTCAGACATACTCATCAACTCAAATGAATATGATGTCATTGGTATTGATGAGGTTCAATTTTTTGATGATGAAATCGTTACAGTAATTAATAAGTTAGCGAATCAAGGTAAACGAGTTATTGCAGCCGGTTTAGATATGGACTTCAAAGGTAGGCCCTTTAGTCCAATGGATAAATTAATGGCAGTCGCAGAATACATCACAAAAGTTCATGCTATATGTATGAAGTGTGGTAACATTGCTTCTTATAGCCACAGAAGGACTAAATCTGAAAAAACGGTAGTATTAGGAGAAAAAGATATTTATGAAGCTCTTTGCAGAAGGTGTTTTTATGAGAAAATGGCTGATTAGTATTCTCATAATATTCCTTAGTTTTTTTTGCTTTTCGCAAAGACTACCTGTGGATACATGGGAAACGTATTTCTCATTCAACTCTTCAAAAGGACTTTCAGTAAGTAATACTAATGTCTTTTCCTTATCTGAAAACGGTGTGCAGGTTTATGATTTGCTGAATGGTTCCTTATCAAAGATCACTACTGCTGAAGGGTTGTATTCTGGTGGATTGAGTTCCATATATTTCAGTGAAGCTAAGAATCTGTTGTTCTTAGGATATAATGATGGTACCATAGATTTAATTTCAGAAGATAATATAAAAAGCCTTGGTACAATCAGGGAATTAAATGTTACCGGAACAAAGAAGATCAATCATTTCTTTGAAACCGAAAAAGATGTTTACATTTCTTCTGAGTTAGGATTGATTAGATTGGATCTCACTCAAAATGAACTAACAGACATCTATCAGGAAATTGGACCCCAGGGCATTCCTATTCAAGCTTCAGAATCAATTGTCATCGATGAAGTTATATTTCTTGCTACCAATATAGGAATTCAAACAGCTCTTATATCTTCCAACTTACTTGATTTCAATAATTGGCAGCATACAATGCTTGAGAACTCAGAAATAAAAGGTTTGACAAGTTACCAGGGAAATGCATGGTTTATCCAGAATCAGAATCAAATTGGGTTTATAAATGATAGCTTAAATATTATCTACACGTTTGATGATGACACATTAATCCAATTACAATCCATTAATGAATCTCTTTATGCTTTAACTACAAATAGTATTTTTAAACTATCAGAAGAAAATCCGGAGGTGGTAATTAATGACATATTTGAAGATGCAGCAGATTTTGATATTGAAAATGGAAAATACTGGATATCAGATAGTGAAATGGGACTTATTCGCATTGAAGATGAAAATTCATGGGAATCAATCAAACTTATCAGTCCTCTTAGTGATCAGATAAATGTCATAAACTCAACCTCAAATGAACTACTATTATCGTATAACCAGGGATCCAATTATACTTCTCAATTATCAAAATTTACGGGGACATGGGAGCATTTCAATCTTGATAGTGTACTAGTTGAAACTGCTCTTAGTTACAATAATCAAATTATTGCGGCAACTGAGCACGGTTTATTTAATATTACAACTGAAGAAATTCTTTATGAAACAGACGCTCCGGTATCGGATTTAGCTGGTTTTAATAATCAGATATGGGCTTCTGTTTATGGAGGTTCAACTAGCTTATTGAAACTTGAAGGTGAAAATATTGAGGAATTTCCCTCTTCAATTACAGGGTCAGATTTCCCGGCTTCATTAGACATATCAAATGGGGGCTCTATATGGCAAATCAAAGATGATCCAGAAGGTGGTATTGCCGTTTGGGAGCCAGAATCAGACCAATTTAGAAGACTTACCTCTTCTGATGGAATTCTGTCAAACACAATCAAAGATGTCGCTATAAATTATGACGATGAAGTCTGGATTTTAAGTTCGAATGGAATCGCTTCATTTTTTGATGCTTCATTTGTTTTCAATGACGAAAATGCTTCTGAAATTCTCTTCCAGGGCGAACCTTTGCTTCAGGGTATTGAGAAAAATGATATAGAATTCGATGGTGGCAATAGGGTTTGGATCGGCACTAATGAAGGAATTTGGGTCTTCAATTCAATTTTAGATGAAGAGGTCTATCAATTTAATGTAGAAAATTCACCATTACCATCAAATAGAATTTTAGATATTGAATATCAACAAACTACTGGTTTGGTATATATACTTACATATAACGGCCTTGTTGCTTATCAGAGTAATTCTTCAGAGCCAAAACCTATACATAATAATGTTAAGATTTTCCCCAACCCGGCTGTCATTGGTATGAATTCAGCTATCGTATTTGACGGCTTAGCTGCTAACGTGAAACTAAAGATTACATCAGTTGATGGGCGTCTTGTACAGGAAATTAAAGCAAATGGTAGTACTGCTTCGTGGAATTTAATTAATTATCGAGGTCAATCAGTCAACGAAGGAATCTATTTAGTTTTTAGTTCAACGACAGACGGGGAGGAAACATTCATAGGAAAATTTGCAATTGTGAATGATTAAAAAAAGTGAAGGAATTGTTCTGAACTATTCTAAATATAAGGATACTTCGATTATTGTAAGAATTCTAACTAATGAATCAAGTTTACAAAGTTTTATTGTAAATAATATCAGATCACCAAGATCCAAAAAAAGTATTGGATATTATCAGCCATTGAATATTGTTGAAATCAGTTACTACCAGAAACCATCGCAATCACTTTTAAGGCTAAATGAGATTAAGCTCCAGCAAGCTCAGAATTCAATACAATCCAAAATAAAAAAAACCACTCTAGCACTTTTTCTTTCTGAAATACTTCAAAAACTTTTTCAACATGAAAATCAGGAATTAGGAATGGTTTTTATTTTTCTAAAAGACTCAATTAAGGCTTTGGAAATACTAGATAAAGGAGTTGAAAACTTCCATCTCCAATTTTTACTGAAGCTTTCGAATCATATAGGGTTTGGAATAGAAAATACCCATCAGTTTTTTCTCAAAAAAGACGAAGATCACAACGCGCTTCTTGCACTGCTGGGTGAAGATTATGGAATTGAGTTGAACATTTCGGGAAATCGTAGAATGGAGTTACTAGGCTCAATTCTTCAATACTATCAAAACAATATTAGTTCTTTTGGAACTGTGAAATCTTTGGAGGTTCTACACACAATATTTCACCAATAGACTTAAATTTAGGGCAGTATATCGCTTATGAAACAAATACTTTACGAAACAATCCCGTCTGTTGATTTAAATAATTTTAAAAATGGAACCCTTGAACAGAAAAAACAATTTGTTACTGATCTCGGTGAAGCCTATCAGAATATCGGTTTTGTTGCTGTTAAAAACCATGGATTAAGTGACCAGTTAGTCGCTGATCTTTACAAGGTTGTTCAAAAATTTTTCGCTTTACCAGATGAGACAAAACTGAAATATGAACGGCCAGATCTTTTCGGACAAAGGGGATATATTCCAAAAGGAAAAGAAAAAGCAAAGGGTAGAAATGTTGGAGATTTAAAGGAGTTCTATCATATAGGACAACCTCTAGAAAATAAACGTGAAAGTTATCCGGAGAATATTTTCCCAGAAGAATTATCTGAATTTAAAAAACTTACAGAAGAATCATTCTTCACTCTTCAGGAAACGGGAAAAACTTTGTTGCAAGCTATTGCAATACATCTGGGATTGGAAGAAGATTATTTTGACGATAAAGTTACTCAGGGAAACAGCATACTAAGGGCCATTCATTATTTCCCAATAGATAACCCCGAGGAAATACCTTTGGATGCAGTCAGAGCAGCAGAACATGGCGACATCAACCTTATTACACTACTTATGGGTGCAAGTGCTGATGGTCTTCAGGTTCTAAGAAAAGATGACAAATGGATACCTATCACTGCGCTGCCTGAGCAGATTGTTGTCAATGTTGGGGATATGTTATCTCGTCTTACTAACAACAAATTAAAATCCACTATCCACAGAGTTGTAAATCCACCAAAAGAAAAAATGGGAACATCAAGGTTTTCAATCCCATTTTTCATGCATCCGGTATCTGAAATGGATCTTTCATGTTTGGAAAACTGCATAGATGATGAAAACCCAAAAGCGTTTGAAGATACTACAGCAGGTGAGTTTTTGGATGAAAGGTTAAAAGAAATAGGTCTAAAGAAATAAAAGTATGACGATCCGCAGAGTGAGATATATTATCTTTCTTAGGGACGTAATCATACTTTCGGTTACTTCATTCGGAGGACCTCAGGCTCATCTTGCCATGTTGCTGGATATGATGGTTAAAAAGCGAGCCTATCTTTCCGAAGCCGAACTCATAGAGTTATATGCACTATGCCAGGTACTACCAGGACCTACCTCAACTCAAACGATAACTTCTATTGGTTTTAGAATCGGAGGACCTAGTCTGGCTTACCTGACTTTATTAATTTGGGCATCGCCTGCTTTTTGCATTATGACCAGTGCTGCAATTCTTGTCAACTATTTAAATGACATGAATATTTCTCTTGACTTTCTGAGATTTGTTCAACCTATTGCTGTTGGAATAGTGGCTTATTCAGCATATAAGATTTCCAGTTCCGTTGTTTCAAGTAGAACAGGTTATTTCCTGATGATTTTTTCAGCTATCGCTTCGTTCTATATTCGTTCACCTTTCGCTTTTCCCATTCTCCTACTTTTTGGAGGCTTGGTAACTGCCATAAATTATAGAAAGCATTCTAAACAGCAAAAAACTCCCCTAAAGGTTAATTGGGCAAACTTCATTTTATGGGCAGCGGTGCTAATTGTAGCAGCTTTGTTAGGTGGATACTTTCAATCCCTCCCAATAAGAACGTTTGAAAATTTTTATCGAAACGGATCACTAATCTTTGGCGGTGGTCAAGTCCTTGTTCCGCTACTTTATACGGAGTTTGTTGAATTTAAAGAATATCTCACCTCTCAGGAATTTATTTCAGGTTATGCTCTTGTTCAGGCTATTCCGGGTCCAACTTTTTCATTCACAGCCTATCTGGGTGCGCTTATTATGAGGGAATGGGGAATTGGAGGTGAAATACTTGGTGCTTTTCTGGCTACAGCTGGGATATTTCTTCCAGGTACCTTCTTAATATTTTTTGTGATTAGATTCTGGGATGATCTTAAAAAGTACAGAGTGGTAAAGGCTTCGCTGGAAGGCATTAATGCTGTTAGCTCAGGGCTTGTAATTGCTGCTACATTAATATTAATTGAACCGATCGATCCAAATTTTATTAATTATTTTCTGATGCTTGGCACTACCATTCTTTTATTCTTTACCAGGATTCCTACTCCTTACATTATTTTGACTGGTTTGATATTGGGATTTATCTTTTAGAACTCAAATAAATCCTGAATTCAGCTCGATATCAATAAAAAAAGGGGCCTTAAGCCCCCTCCTAGTGTAGTTTAATTTTTTATTGTCCTGCAGGTGGATCAATACCTAATTTTCTTAAAACCAAATCAGTAATGTCTGATTCCTCATTTGCGTATAGCAATACATCGAAACCTGGTGCACCGGCACTAAATACATGAGAGTAACCGTTTTCCTCAGCTACAGATTGGATCGCATTTCCAATTTTCTCAACTGCAGGTTTTAGCAAATTATTTCTTTTTGTTGCCATAGAATTCTCTGCATTAACCTGGAATTCCTGAAGAGACTGCTGCATTGAAGTGATTTCATTTTGCTTGTCTGCCTTTACAATGTCATTGTAGGTGGCTTCATTTGCCTGATACTCACCAACTTTTTGTTGTAGTTCCTGATACTTAGCCTGAAGCTGATTTTGCAGCTGTTTTTCATAGCTAGTCAATTCTTTCTCTATAGTTTTTGCTTCAGGAAGCAAGCTTAGGATATATTCAGCGTTGGTATATCCTATTTTAACATTTTGCGAATTGGCAAAAAAGACACCTAGTATAGCCAATCCAAAAACGAGTCCTTTAATTTTCATTTTGTTTCTAGTTTAAATTTATTTGTCCCTTAAGAGGATATTATTATCATTAATTAATTTGATACTTCGTTACTTAAAAGTCCTAATTCCTCTAACACATAATCAGTGTAATCATGAATCGGGTCTGTGTAAATCATCACTAAATCGCCTGATTTATCAAAAACGATCTGCAATCTATTATTTTTTGCAACTTTTTCAACAGCTTCAAATACTTTTTCCTGAACTGGTTTTATCAATTCTTTCTTTTTTAAAAAATAAAGACCCTCAAATCCAAAAATCTTTTTCTGGTAATCTTTTAAGTCATTCATTTTTTTCTCTATCTCACGTTGTCGATCGTTTTTCATATCCACCGTGAGCAAAACCTCCTCAGCCTTGAGATTAGCTTTCATTTCTTCAATCTCTTTATACTGATTCTGAATCTCTTCTTCCCATGCTTTGGCAAGTTTCTCTAATTCAGATTGCGCTTCAGAGTACTCTGGTAGTTGCTTTAGAATATATCCGGCATCTACATAACCAAATTTCTGCGCTAATGTCGCAGGTGTGATTATTAACATCAAAAATAACACTAGCCATATTCGTGCCATATTATCTGATTTGTTGTCCGATTGAAAAATGAAATTGTGCACCTGAACGTGATGTCTGACCGGGAACTGTATCAAATCCATATCCCCAATCAAGACCCAACAGCCCAAATGCAGGCATAAAAATACGTACTCCAACTCCAGCAGACCTGTAAAGATTGTATGGGTTAAAGTTCTTCCTGTTATTCCAGCTATTACCTGCTTCCATAAATGTTAGCAAATAAACAGTTGCAGCAGGCGATAATGAAACAGGGTATCTTAGCTCCATTACATATTTAACGAAAGCTGTACCTCCTAATATTTGATTCTCTGCATCATAAGGAGTTAATGAAGTAGGTCCAGCAGCATTCGTATTCGGGTTTGGATAGCCTCTGAGTCCAATTACATCGTTACCCAAAATGAAATTCTGCCCTGTAAGGCCATCTCCACCCAGTACAAATCTTTCAAAAGGTCCTACTGGTGCTCTATCTGAATAGGAACCAATAAATCCGAAATGAACTCTAGGTGCTAATACTAATTTTGGTATTATACGCATGTAGTACCTCGCATCAAAATTCCATTTATGGTATTCTACCCATTCATATTTTTCTTCATTTGGAATATTATCGTAGTCTTTATCATTGAACAAAGAATATGGAGGCGTAAGTCCTACGCTTAGACTTACATCAGACCCCCTCTGTGGATACATAGGATGGTCTGTGGAATATCTTCCGATTGTTGTATTAAAGACAATACTATTTGCAGTTCCTGTGCTAAATCCAAGTCTCTGACCAAAATTAAAAAGATCATATCTTAGATAAGCCAACGAGTTATTGATACTGAAGAAATCATCTGGCCAGTTTACTCTTCTTCCTAAAGATACGGTAACACCTTGAACTTCCAATGACCCAAATGTTTCGTTCGTTCTTGTATTCAACCTTCTCTGGACTGAATATGTATAGCTTACACCAAAAGAATTTGGTTTTCTACCCCCTAGCCAGGGCTCCTGGAAACTAAATGAATAGCTCTGGAATGTACGCCCGTTTGCCTGAGCTCTCAGAGATAATCTCTGTCCATCACCCATCGGTGGGAATTTCTTCAGGGTTAATGCTTCCCGAAGTGAGAAATTTGTGAAGTTTACACCCAGTGTTCCCACAAAACCAAAGGCTCCACCCCAACCACCGGATAATTCAATCTGATCACTAGGTTGTTCTTCTAACTGCCACTCAATGTCAACCGTTTCTGTAGCCATGTTTGGAACAGGGTTTGGATTTACTTTTTCAGGATTGAAATATCCCAGCTGTGATAATTCACGCTGAGTTCTGATAAGTTCTGAACGATTGAATTTATCACCGGGAAGTGTTCTTAATTCTCTAAAAATTACATGATCACTAGTTTTATCATTCCCGCTGATAGTAACTTCATTGATAGTAGCCTGTGGTCCTTCAAAAATTCTCATCTCTATATCAATAGAATCATTCTCGATCCCTATTTCTACTGGGTCAACTCTGAAGAACAGGTATCCATCATCCATATAAAGGGAACTGATATCGATACCAGTAGGATCATAATTGAGCTTTTTGGTTATTAGTTCAAGATCATAAACGTCACCATTTTTGATTCCCAGGATATTATCAAGCGTCTTATCATCATAAATAAAGTTACCCGACCATGAAATGTCTCGGAAGTAGTACTGATTTCCTTCCTCCATCACAATATCCATTGCAAGGTGTCTGGGACCAATGCTATACACCGAATCTCTAACAATTTCTGCATCCCTATAACCTTTCGAGTTCATAAAATTGATCAGCCCCATTTTATCTTCCTTGTACTGAGTAGGTACATATCTGGCAGATTTCAGGAAAGATAATTTTACGGAATTAGATAATTGATCGTAGAATTCTTCTTTGGTAGCAGTGTCTTTATTTGTGAGAAAGTGGGCGAGATTAATTGGATTCAATAGTTTGAGCCCTCCTCTCAAAATTGTTGATGGTAAACTAAATTTAGGGATTTCACCTGTTTTGCCAAGTTTTGATCTAATCTTTACGTCACTAAACTCACTGTTTCCGACAATATTGATATCCTTAATTCTTACTTTTTTACCTCTATCAACATTGATTTGAAGAATAGCACTATTTCTTACTGCAGTATCCATCTTCTGTATGACGTTTACTTTTGCATTTAGAAATCCCTTACCCTCCATATATTTTTTCACAGTGAGTTCTGTGTTCTTTATCACGACATCTGTAAGGATCTTACCTCTTACCAGTTCAACTTTATCCTCTAGCTCTGACTGGTGTGTTTTAGTAACTCCTGTAAACTCGTAGCGCATCAATCTTGGCCTCTCGGTAAGTTCAATAACCAACCAAATTGAATTTCCTTCTACTTTGGATGCGAAAATGGAGACATTGCCAATAATGCCCTGATCCCATATCTTTTTAATAGCATCACTTATATCGTCACTGGGAATTTTTATCTTATCACCTACTCTTAGCCCCGACAATGTAATCAGTGCATTATTATCCAGAAACTGAATACCTTTTACTTCAATATCAGCAATAATATATTCTTTTGGACTGGAATAGTTAATATCTAGTCCAGAGCTTTGCTTTGTTTGTTGGTTTCTTTTATTCTGACCAAAAATCAGCTGACTAAACCCTGAATAACCGATAATTATTATCAGAAATATGATTAATCCTCTCTTCATGAAACTAACTGTTCGCTCGTTTTCCCAAATCTTCTTTCTCTATTTGCATAATCCTCTAACGCTAAAAGGAGGTGTTTCTTTCGAAAGTCCGGCCATAAAACTTCAGTAAAGTGAAGTTCTGTATATGCAAGCTGCCAAAGTAAAAAGTTACTAATACGTAGCTCACCACTTGTTCGGATCAATAATTCCGGATCCGGAATACCTGCCGTTGACAAATGTTGCGCAATATCTTCAGCTTTTAATGCATCAATTAAAGTCGGATCATTTTCTACTTTTCTGGCTATTTTTCTCATAGCCTCCACAATCTCCCATCTTCCACTATAATTAAGCGCCAGAATCAACTTAAGCCCTGTATTTGATGAAGTTTCTTCTTTTGCATTTGCCAAATTCTTCTGTGCATCATCTGGTAATTTTTCTATATCCCCAATTGATGCCA
>CAYTFO010000028.1:0-1007 GCA_964437135.1 uncultured Roseivirgaceae bacterium
GGACGGCCTTACTTTGCTTAGAATGAATATGGGTGCAGGGCATGGTGGGGCAAGTGGCAGAAGCGATGCAATATTGGAACAAGCTGAATGGATGGAATTTATAATAGAAAGAATACAATAAAAATGATTACAAAATTGTGTTTAGGCATTTTTAATCTATCGTTATGAAAACTTTTGTACTTGGAGCTTCAGGGGCCACTGGAAGTAAGCTGGTAGATCAGCTTATCGACATGGGCCATAGTATTGTCATGATATTAAGATCGCCGGAAAAACTTCCTGCTTCATGGCATGAAAGCGGTCATATTACCATTATAAAGGGAGAAATATTAAATTTTGAGGTAGAAGAAATAGCAGAATTAATCAAAGATTGTGTTGCGGTGGCTTCCTGCCTTGGCCATAATATTTCCTTCAAAGGAATCTATGGAAAGCCACGAAGATTGGTAAGAGATTCAGTAAAACTGTCTTGTGAAGCCATCAAAATGAACAATCCGGATAGGAAAGTTCGGTTCGTGCTGATGAATACTGTTGGTAATCGCAACAGAGACCTCAATGAACCTCGATCTTTTGGTGAAAGGATAGTTATTTCATTATTGAGAGTACTTATACCTCCACATCCGGATAATGAGCAGGCTGCAGAGTACCTGAGAGTAGACATTGGCCAGAAAGATGAAGATATCGAATGGGTGGCAGTGAGGCCCGATACGCTAATTGACGAAGACGAGGTAACAAATTATACTCTTCATCCATCTCCAACAACCGGTTTATTTAAACCCTTCCAGACCAGCAGGATCAATGTTGCTAATTTCATGGCCAGACTGATTGTAGATGGAGTATTGTGGGGAGAGTGGAAAGGAAAAATGCCGGTCATTTATAATGAAAATAGTACTAAGTAAATCGTCTATATTATCAAAGAGGACTAGTCAAATATCAGGTTGACACTAAACTGCGATAAATAACAGAGCTGCCAATACTGCTCCAAGCAAAGGCCCAAAAACCGGAACCCATGA
>CAYTFO010000028.1:1017-26336 GCA_964437135.1 uncultured Roseivirgaceae bacterium
GTATTTCCAATTGCTATCCTTGAAACTAATTACTGATGCGTGTAACAATCTCGGCCCAAGGTCACGTGCTGGGTTGATCGCAAATCCTGTAGTCCCTCCCAGTGACATCCCTATTGCAACCACTAACAATCCAACCGGTAAAGCACTTAATGAACCTAATCCGTCGCCATTTACCAAAAAGAAAATACAGTAAACCAGTACGAAAGTTCCTATTATCTCAGAAAGAAGGTTTATAGTTGTATTTTGTATAGCAGGACCGGTAGAAAAAACACCCAATTTGGTTTCGGCATCCGTCGTAGCATCAAAGTGATCCTTGTATTGCAAATAAACAGCTCCTGCTCCAAGATAAGCACCTATCATTTGTGCAAGGAGGTACATCGGTACTTGTGATGCATCGAATTTCCCGGCGATAGCAAGCCCTACTGTTACTGCTGGATTAATGTGGGCGCCTGAAATAGAACCGGCAACAAACACTGCGGTAAATACGGCCAATCCCCAACCCAGGGAAATTACTACCCAGCCTGCGTTTTGACCATATGCTTTTTCTAAAGAACAGTTGGCATTAACTCCACAACCCAGTGTCATGAGAAGGAAGGTTCCGATGATTTCAGCAATAAAAGGTGTCATTCCGTTAAAATAGGAAATCCCAGCGGAAGTTCAATGATCACCGATTAAAAAAAGATCTATTTGTCTCCAACTGTATAAGGTCTTACTCCCTGATAATTACCCCTTGGATTATAAAAACAAACGAGAATAGTAGTACCTGAACATTCAACCGCGGCACAACCTAAATCAGTAGTGCGCTCCCAGACAATTTGCTTATAATGTCCACATTCAGAACCTGGTGCACATTCGTTAGAATCAATGTCGTAATTGTCAGCTTCAAGTCCCCAGCTGTCCACAATGTCATCCCAATCATACTGTCCGGTTGTCCCTTTAAATAGATTCTCACCATAGGGGCTTGGACTATTTTCCAGATAGCATCCTTTTTGAGCGAGGGTTTCGGCCCATGACTTTGCTTTCATTTCTAGCAGTTCGGACCATTTCAGTGGAGCAACACCAACTTCTCCCCTCCAAAAATTATGACTTTCCAGAATTTCCTTCTTGAAATTAGCATCACTCTGTGCCTTTACTTGTTCTTTAAATCCAACTAAAAAAAATGAAAAAAGAGATAATAAGAAAATGTTTCGCATTAGGTGATTTGTTTTGCTTAGATAGATATGATTTAGTTAAAAAATGTAACCTATCCAATCAGAAAAAGACTCAGATACTAAAGATTAGTCTTCCTCTTTAGGCTTTATTTCTTTCTTTTTTTTCTCAGCTTTCAATGGAACAATCCCTTCATCTTTATCATAAATGTGTACATCTGTTCTTGCAAATTGGATGGTAATACCGTGTTCATTGAGTCTGTTGTAAACGATTGAATTCAGCTGCGTTCTGGGTCCAAACCCATTATTTATATCAGGCAACCAGAATAATAACTGGAAGGACATCCCGTATTGATTCAGGCCTAAAAATCTTGGAATTGGTGTTGGGTTTTTAAGAACCGGGTCACATTCCAGTGCACATTCTCTTAGTAACTCAAGTACCTTACTGGGATCATTACCATGAGCTATGGTAAGATCAATACCATATCTTTTACGTTTATCGGAAAGGGTCCAGTTGACAAGTTTGCCCGATATCAAATCTCCATTAGGTACGATGACCTCTGCTCCACTCCAGGTTCTGATGATCGAAGCCCGAAATCCGATATCCATTACGATACCCTGTAAATCAGCCACATCCACAACATCCCCTACTTTAATAGGTCTCTCGAATGCAAGGAATATTCCGGAAATCAGATTATTAAATAGATTCTGCAATCCAAACCCTATACCAACACCAAGTGCACCTAATAGAACTGTTAACTTACTTAGATCTATACCGGCAGCTGCAAATGCCAAAACGACGCCAAGCGTGATAAAACTATAGCGAATAACCAGGTTTACAGTTCCGGATAAACTATATGATTCTTTCTCAGTCCTCTTAAATACTTCCTCGTTGATAATGAATCTTAATATTCTGGAAAGCCAAATAGAAATAATGATGGTCGCAAAGAAGTAAATGATGCTTATGATAGAGATATTCAATTCACCTATCACTATTTCTCTGGTAAAGAATCCAATAAAAGCTTCAGAAACGTCATCCCAAAGGTTGAAAAGTGAAAATGTAAAGTAAAACCAGATAGCTATTGAAAAAATGGCTGATAATCTTCTGATGGTGCTTAATACTTTATCATGATAATTGCTGAGAATCTTTGATCTGTTAAGTGGTGGTACAATTATCAAAATCGCTACTATATTGATCAATAATAAAGATCCAATGTAAAGAAATACTCCTACGATAATACTCGTAATTGCATTGAGTAGAAGAAAGGATGAGAACTCAACACTTCCTACAACATTTGCAATGAACGAAATAACCGAAATGATAAAAAAGAGCTGTAAGACTGTTTCCAAAAATACCCTGAGCTCTTTAAATGTCTTGAAAAAATGGTGCGTTTTTTTAATGACAAGAAAACAAATAGTCCCTAAAATGGGTGCTACAATCAAAAGAAATATTCGGTACGAATTGATATCCTCTACCAAATAAATGAACTGCATGGTCAATATGAAAAACAAAAAAGAAATTACCTGTAATAAGCGGACATAGTAGGCAAACCTATAAAGCATGATAGCTGCAGGAATGGAAGAAATTAAGGCAATAAAACGAATAACATTACCAGGAGCTTCACTAAAAATTATGACGATCACAGCCAATAGCAGGAAACTGGTTAAAAAAGGATGTTTTAGTAGAATGTTATTATCAAAATCAAACTCTTCATTAGCTTCCTTAAGTTTCTTTCGGTTTCTTTTTAAATACAATAAATAAAATGAGATGATTAAAAACAGTAAAAAATAGACTACCATTTGGTTTTTATTCTCATTCCAATAGTTTCTATTATCCTGCCAATACTTCTTTAAAGTTTCCTGAAAACTTTGCTTTTTGAACTGAGATCTCAACTCTTTTGTGTATTTCCATATAGGTGGCTGTTCAGGCAACCAGATATGGAATAAAAACTCATCCTGCGCTTTTTTAATCCTGTTTTGTGAATCATCAATCAATGCTATTGAAGGAGAAAGCTGAGCCTGAATACGAATGGTAGCATTGATAGCATCACTGATTTTCTTTTTACTTATTTCTAAAGAAGACATAGAATATGCCAGCATGGATAGCATCTCCCCGGGAATACTTCCTTCCTCAGCATTTTCAGTTGTTACTTTTCCCTCCTCTATCAACAAGTCAAGCTCATTCTGTTTTGCATTTAATCTTTTCAAATATTCAGAGAGCCTATCATTCCATTCATTTGATTTTGACTTGGCATTTTGCCAGTAAATATTTTCACTGTTCAGGCTGTTAAGCTTAAGGTTATCTACACTGTCAATAAGAAACTCATTCTTGTCTGCTAGTTCATAAATATAATAATCTATTATGCTGTCCAGATCATTGATTTCCTGGGGTATAGTGGTCAGTTGGGTTATTTCAATTTCAATATTACTTACCTTCTGAAAAAACAAAGGAATCTGATCAACAGGTATCGGTTGAATAGTAACAGAGTCCTGCATTTCTGTCTGTTGGGCATTTGCATAACTGAATGCATTTATGATCAGAAAGACGACGAAATACAGCCTGCAAAAGCTAAATGATTTATTGAAATTCATTTTAAATAATTACTTCGCTAGTAAAACTAACCCAAGAAAACCAATTTAGCTCAATATGAAATAATATTGAACATATTCTAAAAAAAGTGATCTCAATGTTACGAAATCGCAGTAAATTCAGAATCTAAAGTGGGAATTTTCGTTGCCAATTAATCCAATCAAGCTGACCCCAAGGATGAAACCAGCACTCCTGTGAACTAAAAAGCATGTAGAAATTCAATTGGATTATATACAATCTCAGATGTGTAAACAGCTTTACAATGAAACTCACATGGTATTCCAAAAATGCAGTCAATTGAAATACCCACTTCTTTAGAAGGTGTCACTGTGTTGTTTTTTATCAAAATTGAAAAAAGTGGAAATATTTAAGATTATCAATTAGAGCTACTCATCAATTCTCAATGGGTGAAGATACATCAATAACTGTCCCATCAGGATCTTTAAGCAACATTCGTTTTTGCCCGTATTTTGTGTGATGAGGTTGTTCGAGTATGCTAAAACCGTCTCTTTCGGCCATTTTATGAACAACCATAACGTTCTCTACTACAAATGTCAAATAAAAACCTGTCGGATTATTCCGAATAGATTCGGGGACTATCTCATTATTTCGGTCTATCAAGCCTAACTCAAGAGAATTATCTTCTGACTTAAGATGAATAAACCAGTCACTTTCATAATCGACGGTAAAGTCAAACAGATCAATGTAAAATTTCTTGGAAATATTAATATCCGCCGCGCAAATGTTAATTAATAATCTGTCAATTTTATGCATAATCAGCCGTTTAAAAAAGCTAAATTCAACTATACTAATTTCATGAATAAATCATCTAAAATCAACTGTGAAATAACTTATTTCTATGAATAAAATCAGTTAAATAGATTTGGATATAAATTCTGATTTAAATGTTTATTCAGGCCATCAAATCATAGCAAAGAATAGATAAAAGCATAAATATTATTTTTTTTGGAAAGCACTTCCTGGTAAAAAATCAGGAAAACAGATGGAATTGGCATAATATATTAAGTACTTTGTAAATAAACCAATTTATATGCGCGCCTTATATTTTTTATTGTTTTTCTCTTTCAGCCTGTTTGCCTCAGGTCAATCCCTAATTGATTCCCTGAAGTCAATTGAAAAAAAGGGACTCCCTTTTGATCAGACTACTTCAAAAATGGTAGATGGAAAGAGAGTATTTTTCAAAACAGGTTCAAGCGAGCCTTACACAGGAGTTATTTATGCAAAGTTCCCAAATGGTTTTTACAAAACCTGGCGAGAATTTGATAAAGGAATAGGTCATGGTACTTATATAAATTTTTACAAAAATGGATCCCCTAGTGAGATGGGAACTTATGATGACAGCAAGATTGAAGGTCCTATTTTAAAGTTTCATATAAATGGCCGTATCAAAGAAAAAGGAATTTACCGCAATTGGAGAGTTAAAATAGGAGAATGGTCCTATTATGACAACAATGGAAAGTTGATTAAGAAAGAAGACTATGGCAAAGAAGGAGACTTTTCAGAGTTGGAGGAATACTATAAAAGAGGAGATATCCCTCCTGAATTCTATCAAAAAATCCTAAAAGAAAACGAATTCTATCAAAACTAATCAACCGGAACATTTTTCAGGAAATAGTTGGTGATTAAAGTGTATAGATGTCTTCGGGTATTTCTACCTTCATAAATTCCATGTGACCGATTGGGATATGCCATCATGTCAAATTGTTTATTCTGTAATATTAATTCATTAACAAGCATTTCCATATTTTGATAATGTACATTGTCGTCTGCAGTTCCATGAATGATGAGGAGGTTTCCTTCCAGGTTTTTTGCGTGAGTGATAGGTGAACCCGCCAGAAAATCCTCTTTATTTTCCTGTGGAAGTCCCATGTATCGCTCCTGATAGATATTATCATAGGTCAATTGATTGGCAACAAATGCGACCGCAACTCCTGTTTTAAATACTTCCGGATATTGAAACATCAAATTAAGAGTTGAGCTGCCTCCACCACTCCAACCCCAGACACCAACTCGCTCCTGATCCAGATATTCTGCTTCCAATATTTTTGTAGCAGCCTGCCCCAAATCTTTAATATTGATTCTTCCAATTTGACGGTAGATAGATTTACGCCATTCGCTTCCTTTCAGACAGGGCGTACCTCTGTTATCTATATCTATAACAATATATCCTTGTTGTGCCAACATAATATTCCATAATCCAACAAAAGCATCCTGCGCAACCTGTCCCCAGGGCTCTCCATATACATGGAAAATCACGGGATATTTTTTTGATTCATCAAAATCAGACGGTTTGATCATCCGGGCATCAATTTTTACATTTTCTTCTGTTTCCACTTCAAAAAACTCAACCGTGGGCAAATCAAGGTTCTTGAGTTGTTTAGTGTAAGATTCATTGGAAATCATTGATTTTATGACTTTGTGATCAGGCAGGCTTATCAAATTCACTTTCATTGGCTCTAATGCTGAGCGATTAAAATGAAATGCATATTTACCGTTTGGAGAAATATTGTAAGTATTAATGCCTGTTGATTCAGTGGGTGTAATTCTCTGATCTTTCTTTTTCCCTTTCAAATCAACTGAATATAAATATCTCTGAGTACTGTTTTCAGGCGAAGCAATAAAATAGACAGATTTGCTATCCTGCCCTGAAACAGAAGCAACATCGTAAGTGCTAGGTGAAAGCAGAGTTTTGCTCCCTGATGTTATGTTAACTTTATAAAGATTCCGCCATTCATCCTCGGTGAGCCTAAAGAATGATTTACCATCATCTACAAGAATGAGATCATTATCACCCCAATTGGATGAGGAAACATCAGGATATTGTATATCAACCCATGTTTCTTCTTTTTCTTCATAAATCAACCTGGTTTCTTTTTTTGATGGGGTATATGCCCAAACTTTCAGGTGATTTTGTTTTCTGTTTATTTGCTGGATCAGAAGTAAATCTTCATGCACCCATTGAATCCCAGGAATATAATTTTGCACAATACTACCTTCTAGTTCAATCCATTGGGTTTTTCCAGTGTTGGTGTTGACCAATCCAATTTTTGCAGAAGATGGGTCTTCTCCTACTTTGGGATATTGTACCGGCACTATTTTGCTGTAGACTGAATCCGTAAAATTGATCATGTTATAATTTCCAATATTTGAGGCATCCAGCTGCCAGTAGGCAATTTTCGAACCATCAGGACTCCATCTGAATCCATCCCTGCAACCAAACTCTTCTTCATATACCCAATCAAAGGTTCCGTTTATAATATCCCTGGTACCATCAGACGTAAGCTGAGTAACTTCTCCAGTCGCAAAATCTTCTTTGTAAAGATTAAATTCCATTACATAAGCGACATATTTATTGTCTGAAGAAAACTTCGCAAACATCAATGAAGACTTCGGGAAGTCCTTTCCAATTTGAGAAAGCTTATCAGTAGACAGGTCATAAACCCAGTAGTCTCCTTTTGTATTGGAACGCCAGACTCTTTTGGAATTTGTGAAAATCAAAATTTTCGTTTCATCATCTGACATAGAAAAACTTTCGATATTGATAGGGTCAGATCCGGAAGTCGGAGTAATCTGTGTGTTAGAAAGTAAGACAGATTTATTTTGACTGGAAGTGTTATATTTTATCAGTTCATTGTTTTCGACAATAACATAGGCTTCTCCATCTTCTATCCAACTCACAGGAGCTGCGTACTCCTGCCAAAATTCACCTGAATAAAGTCTATCAATCGTCAATTTGGAAGGATCCTCCTGTGCAAATGCGAGATTAAGAAAGAATATAGACGAGATGAGAAAAGAGAATTTCAATAGTTTCATGGGATCAGATATTAGAAAAGAGAAATTTAGTGTAAAACCTTATGATATGCCATATTGTGTAAGAAAACATGATATCTTCTGGCTTTCAAATACTATGGTCGAAACATCAAAAACTTTTCTCTGGAAATTAACGCCGATGTTGTGATTTGCTTCTTTCCTATTCTTTCACAACATTTACATGAACTGATATGCTACTCCTCTTTCGAAAAATAAGACGATATCTGATGAAGAAAAATAAGTTTATCACCTACGCACTTTACGCGATAGGAGAAGTTGTCCTGATCGTATTCGGTATATTGATAGCTGTAGAAATCGATGAGTCAAGAAAAGAAAAAGAAAAACGAGAAGAGGAGGTGAAGATCCTTACAGAAGTAAAATATGCTCTTGAATCAGATGTCAATGATATAATGTGGAACATAGCATATCATGATTCGATAGTTAATTCATGTAAAATACTTATTGAGGTAATTGATAACGATCTACCATACGATGATAGTTATAACAAACTATTTGCATTATCAACGCAGCTTTCAACTTTTGTGAATAATACTTCTGCTTACGAAACTTTGAAAGCTAAAGGAGTGGATTTGGTACGCAATGACAGTTTACGAACATTAATATTTAAATATTATGATCAGGAACTTGAGTTTCAGTTGGAAATCGAAAGAATGACAAAGGACATTTTTGCTAATTTTTCCTTTCTTGAGTACCAGCTTTTCAAAAATATGAACCCTTTTGGAGAATATGAACCCTGGGATTTTGAAGAACTAAAGAAAAATAGAGTTTATAGAGGTTTTCTTTCTCAGACTTCAGTGATTCGAGAGTTTCAGTCAGGCAAATATAGAAAAATGTATAAAACCGGACAGGAATTAATTAATATGATAGATAAAGAGATCGCATTAAAAGAAAAATAAAGAATACAGATCATGGCTCTCTTTTATGGTTAAGGTGCGGGAAGTAGAGGCCCAACAATTTGAAGAGCTCAAAGACTTCGCAAATAAAATGATAGAATTGATTGATAGCGAAATTTCATTAATGCAAAACAACTGATTTGGAACTGCTCAAACCGTTTATTCACTACTCCAATCATCTATTGATCCCAGGATTGATTGTCTGGATTTTTTTTAAAAATGAATGGAAAAAGGCCTGGTTAATCATGCTGGCAACTATGCTTGTGGATCTTGATCATTTACTGGCTGATCCAATTTTTGATCCTAACCGATGCAGTATTGGTTTTCATCCACTACATAGCTATTATGCAATCCTTATTTACATTGGACTTCTATTTAGAAAAAGCACCCGGATCGTAGCTGTTGGGTTACTCTGGCATATGGTTACTGATCTAATTGATTGCATTCTTTAAGCATGTCTTTTATGTTATCGAAAGACCTAAATGCAGAGATATTTATAAGTAGTTCCTGAGTTAATACCCGGTTATCACAGTCTGTTAAGATAATTCATGAACTAAGCCAGATTGATCTTCTTTCAATATATCATTGCTTTATTTTAGTTCAAATTATATTCATTTTTCGATAATTACACGTATATTTGATATAACACGTGTATTATGAAAAATAAGCTCACATTGACAGTTAAAAAGGATTTGATTCAAAAAGCAAAAAAAATTGCGAAGATGAGAAATATTTCTGTTTCTAGGCTTTTCGAAGAATCCATTGAATCTAATTCACAATTTGAAGGTATGACTGAAAAACAACGAAATCTGAGTTCATTATTAGATTTAATTGAGAAAAATCCTCAGGTTAAGCCAAAAAAGCGAAGTGATAAGGAATTGATAAAATCAAAAATCCGTCAAAAGCATGGTAAAAATCTGTCTTGACACAGATGTGGTAGTTGATATCCTTACAAAAAGAGACCCACATTACGAGAGCTCTGTCAAACTCATCAAAATGGCATTGGAAAACCAGGTTGAAATAGCTATTACTAAAGTCTCAGTCCAAACAATCATTTATCTAGTCTTTGAAGTATATAAAGTATCAAATGCAAATGAAATTATTTTGAACTTCCTTAAATCCGTAGAGCTACTGGATTCCGATAAATCAACTTTTTTCAATGCTATACAATCAACTTTTAGTGATAAGGAAGATGCCATACAGTACTTTACTGCATTGGAAAATGATTGTCAATATTTTATTACCAGAAACCTTAAAGATTATAAAAAACATGAAAGTACAGTTCCTGTATATGATCCGAATGGGGTTTATGAATATTGGAATTAAAAGAGATTAGTCTAATTTAATTCTTACTTATCTTACTTATACTATTATAGCTGTTCAAAACAATATCGCCCTTTATATTTTAAAATACTATTTATATTTCCTTCTTAAATAAAATGTGAAATGCTAAGATGTACGAAATTATTCTTGACACTAGTCTTCATAGTGCATAGTCAATCGTCTTTTTGTCAAACTTCTGACTACAATACGCTGGTCTCTCTCTTCAAACAATGGAGAACATTTGAAAATCCGCCAAAGTTTGAAGGAGCTCCTGATTACAGAAAGGAAACCTTTGACGCCAGACAACGTCAATTTCAGGGTTTGCAAAGAAGATTACTGGCAATCGACACAGCCGGATGGCCCATCGCGAACCAGGTTGACTGGATGATCGTTTGGGCGGAAATGAATGGCTATGATTTCAATTTTCGAATTCTCAAACCGTGGGAACGAGACCCTGCCTTCTATAAAACTGTTTGGACATACAAAAGTGATGTACCTGCTCATGAAGGGCCTACTCACCATGCAACTCTCGAACTTTGGGCCTACGAATTCCCTCTTTCAAAAGCTGAAAAAGAACGAATGCTATCTGATCTGGCAGTGATCCCGGCACTTAACCGTCAGGCACAGCAAAATCTTACCGGAAATGCCAGAGATCTTTGGGTTGCAGGGATTAGGGATATCAGAACACAAAGTGCTGTATTATCCCGAATGTTGGGAGCAGATGGCGTTGCAAAAGATAAAAAATTGGTTGAGGCTATCAATCAGGCAAAAGCATCAACTGACGATCTGGCTGCATGGCTGGAATCTCAAGCTGATTCTAAAACAGGACCCTCTGGTATCGGAAAGGAAAACTATACCTGGTATTTACAGAATGTTCACCTGGTGCCACTTACATGGGAAGATGAGGTTATGATTTTGAAAAGAGAGCTATACCGCTCATGGGCAGCCTTGAAGCTGGAAGAGCATAGAAACAGAAACCTTCCGCCTTTACTGCCGGTCGAATCTCCTGAAGAGTATGATCAACGAGCAGATGAGGGTGCAACAAGTCTGATCAAATTCCTGGAAGACCAGGATATCGTAACAGTTAAAGATTATTTTGACCCTGCATTGAGAGAACATCTGGGAGGGTTTGTACCTAAAGAAACCCGAAATTTCTTCTGGATAACTGCTCATCATGATCCAAGACCCTTGTACTCACATTTCTATCATTGGTTTGAATTGGCAAGGATGGAAAATGAACCCAACAAAAGCGAGATCCGAAAAGGGCCTTTATTGTATAACATATTTGATTCAAGAAATGAAGGTATGGCTACTGCAGTCGAAGAAATGTTTATGGATGCAGGACTTTACGATGATTCCCCGAGATCAAAAGAAATCGTATATATCATGATCTCCCAAAGAGCCGCAAGAGGATTAGGATCTCTTTATGCACATGCAAATGATATGACTATGGAAGAAGCAGGAGGAATCCACTCAGAATATACCCCTCGGGGCTGGATGAAAACGGAAAAAGAATTGCTAATCTTTGAACAGCATCTTTATTTGAGACAACCCGGATATGGTACCAGCTATATAACCGGGAAATACCTGGTGGAAGAAGCAATGGCTGAATATGCAAGGAAATGTGAACGTGAGGGAAAAGAGTTTACACTCAAAGCATTCTTTGATGGTATGAATTCTATTGGTAATATCCCTACTTCTTTAGGTATCTGGGAATTGACGGGAACGAAAGGTCTCTAGCATTAGTTGAAAGTTGAAGGTTGAAAGTGTTTTCTTTTGACCTTCGACTTTTAAGAAATATCGAAATTCTCTGCATCAAATTTCCTTAGGAGCCTTCGAAATCCGACGGTAAAACCGGGCCATAGGGTCGTGTTTTTCCCCTCACTATTGAGATACCAACTGTTGCAACCTCCCTGCATCCAAATAGTACTTTTCATTTTAGTTTGCAACCAGTCATTGAATGATTGCTGACTTTCAGGCTTGACCTCCAGAAAACTTTTGTTATAGCGCTCAAGGTACTTTACAGACTCAATTACATAATGCACCTGTGATTCAATCATGTGAATAAGCGAGTTGTGCCCTAATCCGACATTAGGCCCCACAATCATGAAGAAATTAGGAAACCCGTTGATCATTGTGCCTCTGTAAGCTTCCCCTCCTTTTTTCCATAGTTGCTGTAAATCCACCGCTTCAATGCCGATGATTGGGTAAGGTGCCATTTGTTCGGCTGCTGTAAATCCTGTTGCGGCAATCAGTATATCCAATTCGATTTCTCTTCCGCTATCCAGTCTTACCCCTTGCTGGGTAATCTCTGAAATTGAATCTGTTGTAAGTTCAACATTTTCTCTGGCCAGCGCCGGATAGTAATTATCAGAAAGTAGTATTCTTTTACATCCGGGTTTATAGGTGGGAGTTAATTCTTTTCTCAACTCAGGATCAGAAATGGATTTTCGAATGTTTTGTTTACCCCATCGCTTTGCCAATTTCATTACGACACTTGTCCATACAAAACCAGCTGCCCTCCATTCCAGACTCCAATACAAAGCATCTCTCACAACCTGTTGTACTCCGGGAAAATTGCGAAATAATTGCTTTTGCCACTCGGGTATCTTTCGGTCATTTCGCTGAATTACCCAGGGGGGTGTTCGTTGAAAAACTGTTAACTTCTGAGGCAGCTCTACAATTGCCGGTATCACCTGAATTGCACTTGCCCCGGTTCCAATCACACCCACTTTCCTGTTCTTCAAATCAACAGTATGATCCCAATCAGAGGTGTGCATAAGCTTCCCCTGGAATGTTTCCAATCCTTTTATTTCGGGGTACTTCAATCGATTCAGCGGACCAGTACAGTTTATCAGGAAATTGCAGCATATTTTCTCCCTGTTTGTATGCAATTCCCATTGGTTCACATCTTTATCAAATACTGCCTTCTCTACTACATAATCGTATCTGATCTTCTTTTCCAGATCATATCTTTTAATGCAATGTGTGATATACTTATAAATCTCCGGTTGTCTTGCGAAGCTGTAATTCCACTCCGGATAGGGTTCAAAACTAAAGGAGTATAAATAAGAAGGTATATCACAGGCAGCTCCCGGGTAGATGTTATCCCTCCAGGTACCTCCCGGCTTCGAACTCCTCTCCAGTATTACAAAATTCGGATATCCGTTTTTCAGTAATTGAACAGCCATTCCAATTCCTGAAAATCCTGCTCCCACTATTACGAAATGGGACTTTCTGTCATATTGATCCAGCCATTTATCCGCCACAGCCTATAAATTTTTTTAAATCCGGCATTTCCTCTGAACTGCTTTCTCTATTTTCTTTCTGATCTTTGTTAGTTTTCTTCTCAGATTCAAATTTCCTGTTAGCTTCCTTAAGCTTCTTTTCAAGCTTCTTATTTTTATCCTTAGCAGTCATAAATCCCTTTAATATATGCAATATAGCACTATTTTTAATTAATTATAGCTGCCTTTTCGATAACTGATTCACAAAATTGATTCTTGTCATGATTAGGAATTGTCTTTTGATAACGTATCATAATTTGTTAGATTAGGATTTAATAATCGTTTTTAACCTGACCTTCTTTTCATGCAAAAAATCGAAATAAAACCAGGAGCCAAGTTTGAACATTACATGGCTTATGGGGCCCTCATGCATTCTGTTAAAGTGTTTTTAAGCACTACAGAAAACTACGTCGAGCAATTAAAAGGTTGTACCGTTTGGATGATCAATTCAACGGCCATAGGGGGTGGTGTTGCTGAAATGCTACCCAGCCAAATGCGACTAATAAGACAATTAGGCTTGTCGATTGAGTGGTTGGTGATTGAAGCTTCGGATGAACGTTTTTTTAATCTTACGAAGCGAATACACAATGCAATTCATGGTAGTGGTGATGGTATTTTTACTGAAGAAGACCGGGAAATCTATGAAGAAGTAAATAAACTCAACCTCGAAAAAGCACTTGAATATATCAAAGATGGCGATATCGTAGTCATTCATGATCCCCAACCTATGCCACTGGCAGCGATGATTCGGCAACATCGCAATGTAAAAACAGTCTGGAGATGCCATATCGGACTTGAACAACAAAACGATACGACAAAAGGTGTGTGGAAGTTTTTGTCTCCCTATTTCAACGACTATGAGAACTTTGTGTTTAGCCTGGAATCATATGTTCCAAAAGAACTAAAAAATAAAGCAACGTTAATAACTCCTGCTATCGACCCACTGAGTCATAAGAACAGGAATTTGCAAATGCATAAATGTATTGGGATTCTGCATCAATCCGGAATCATAAATGACCGGGAACCCATCATCTATCCGTTTTACAAACATCAGGTTCGGAGAGTGATGCCTGACGGAAGTTTCAACCAGGTAAATCATCATTCTAATCTGGATCTTATTTACAGACCGGTAATCACTGAGATATCTAGATGGGATCGATTAAAAGGCTTCAAGGAATTGATGGATGCCTTTATCCTGATGAAGAAAAATAATGACCAAAACAATGGATCCGACGAAATATTACACAAAAGGATCAAAAAATCGAGACTTGTTCTAGGTGGACCTGACCCGAAATATGTTTCAGATGACCCGGAAGGAATGACTGTACTTCAGGAACTTATAGAAAAGTATAAAAGCATAGACACAGAACTGCAGGAAGATATAGCAATTTTATTACTGCCATTGGACAACCCTAAGGAGAATGCTCTTATTGTTAATGCCCTTCAATATTCCTCAAGTATTGTAGTTCAAAACTCAATTCAGGAAGGTTTTGGCCTCACGGCAACTGAAGCAATGTGGAAAAAAAGACCTGTTTTGGTTTCAGGTGCAGCCGGACTTGACTATCAGGTTATTGATGACCAACATGGAAAAGTCAATCATGATCCGACTGATATTGAAAAACTTGCAGAGACCATCAACTACATGCTCAATAATCCACTAAAAAGGGATATGTGGGGGTTCAATGCCCAGGTCAGAGTGATCGAGAACTTCACACTTTTTAGTCAACTACGTGACTGGATGGAGTTACTTGCCGGAATCAATAAAAATTGAAAATGACCTCAAATCTGAATATTAGGTATTTAGATCTTTAAATTATAATTTTTGATGTAAAAAGCTGGGTGAATCACGCTTTCCGCTTTTATATCTTCATTATATTTAAACTCTATTTTACTTTCATGATGGGTTACGACAAGATTATTTACATATTCTCAATACTGATGATTCGGTATTTCGTGATTGCGGGGATATTTTTTCTGCTGTTTTATGTCATCTTTAAAAATCAATCCTGTTTAAAAAAATCCAGCTTAGATTCCCTACGGTAAGTGATTTTCAGCGAGAAATTGGGTTTTCAGTTTTGACAACTGTGATTTTCACCGGAATAGCTTTCTTTGTACTTAGTCCAGGCTATCTACGGCCCTACACCATGGTTTATTCAGAGATCTCTGAATACGGATGGACATATTTTATAATTTCTTTTTTTCTCATTCTATTCACACATGACACTTATTTCTATTGGTCACATCGGGCTATGCATACTAAATGGGGAATGAAATATGTTCATCTGACTCACCACAAAAGCATAAACCCATCTCCGTGGGCTGCTTTTGCTTTTCATCCACTGGAAGCAATTGTTGAAGCAGGTATTTTACTGGTTATCGTTTTTCTATTTCCTGTACACCCATTAGCAATCATACTTTTTATGATTTTTATGACGCTCTACAATGTATATGGGCACCTTGGTTGGGAATTATACCCCAAAGGATTTGCAAAATCTGCTGTTGGGAAATGGATCAATACTTCAGTCAATCACAACCAGCATCACAAACATTTCGAAGGCAATTATGGATTGTATTTTTTGTTTTGGGATCGATGGATGGGCACAATCAGAGAAGATTATGAGGATGCTTTTGAAGAAGTAAAAAACCGCCAGCCTAAAATTACAGAAACTGTATAAAATCTTTTAAACATCTTTGCGCCATGAAAAAGGATATCACAGCTCTTAAAATTGGTGTACTAGGTGGTGGACAGCTGGGAAGAATGATGATTCAGAGTGCTATAAATCTGAATCTTGATGTCGCAATTATGGACCCTGACCCAAATGCTCCTTGTGCTCATCTCACATCCGAATTTGTCAATGGGAAAATAACCGATGCCGATCAGGTGTATCAGTTTGGGAAAGACAAAGATCTGGTAACTATCGAAATTGAGAATGTAAGCATTGAAGGACTAAAAAGACTGGAAAAAGAAGGTGTTAAAGTATATCCCCAACCCTCAATTATTGAGCTGATTCAGGATAAAAGAAAACAAAAGACATTCTATAAAGCTAACCGCATCCCAACCGCAGATTTCATATTAACAGAAAACAGAGAAGAGGTTAAATCACATAAAAACCTGCTTCCCGCTGTAAATAAATTAGGAACTGAGGGATACGACGGAAGAGGAGTTACCATCCTGAGAACTGAGGAAGACCTCGACAAAGCTTTTGATAAGCCTGGGTTACTGGAAGAGTTAGTAGATTTTGAAAAAGAAATTAGTGTTATTGTAGCCAGAACTCCTTCAGGTAAGGTAAATACCTTTCCGGTAGTAGAGATGTCATTCCACCCTACTGCTAACCTCGTTGAGTTTCTTTTTTCTCCAGCAGAGGTATCTCAAGAAATTGAAAAAGAAGCGGCAAAAATTGCTATTGATGTTGTCCAAAAACTGGATATGGTAGGATTGCTTGCCGTTGAAATGTTTGTAACCAAGGATGGCAATATTCTGGTAAACGAAGTAGCACCCAGAACCCACAACAGCGGGCATCATACCATCGAAGCAAATGATACTTCACAGTTTGAACAACATCTAAGGGCAATTTTGGATTTGCCATTAGGTTCGACTGCCATAAGAACTCCAGCTGCGATGGTTAATATTCTTGGTGAGCCAGATTATACAGGAGATGCAATCTATGAAGGAATGGAAAATCTATTGGTGGAGCAGGGAGTTTATGTACATTTGTATGGAAAAAAACTGACAAAACCTTATCGTAAAATGGGTCATATTACGATAACAGATAAATCTGTTTCGGACCTTAAAAAGAAAGCATTACGAATAAAAGAATTATTAAAAGTAGTAGCATGAGTAAACCACAGGTAGGAATAATCATGGGTAGCCAATCTGACTTACCCGTAATGTCTGAAGCAGCGGAAATTTTGGAGGAACTTGGAGTTGAAATAGAAGTAACAGTCGTTTCGGCTCACAGAACCCCAGAAAGAATGGTGGAATATGCTCAAAAAGCTAAAAAAAGAGGCTTAAAAGTTATTATTGCTGGGGCTGGTGGTGCTGCACATTTGCCTGGAATGGTAGCATCCCTAACAACACTTCCCGTTATTGGGGTGCCGGTCAAATCAAGAAATTCTATTGACGGTTGGGATTCGATTCTTTCAATTTTACAAATGCCCGGTGGTATACCGGTTGCGACAGTGGCTCTTGATGGTGCTAAAAACGCAGGAATTCTTGCAGCTTCTATTGTCGGTGCTTTTGATGAGAAAATTGGTAAAAACCTTAAAGATTATAAGGAATCTCTGAAAAATAAAGTACTGGAAAGTGCAGAGAAATTGGAGAAGAATGGCTGGAAAAATTCACCAATCGGATTTAAGAAATAGCTAATTCCTTTTAGATTAACCAAATTCTGAGTAATTTAGAATAATGACAGGTATGTATATTGATATCGTTTTATGTATCCTGACTTATTCTCTTCTTTTAGGGATCATTTTCTGGTCTAAGAGAAAAAATAGAAGGTCAAATGATTCCGATGATGATGATGGGGGTATTCCAGTCTGGAAAACACCTGATCTGGATCTGCCTCCGGGTGTAACGCTTCCAGGGGATGGACCTACCCTAAAACGTGAAGAATATGAAGAAGCGATTGCGTAAAAACGCGCTTAATAAGCTTCTCTCCCCTGTTCTGGATTATCCTACTTCTTTTGTTAAACCTAAAAGAGTTCATTCAGGAGCTATTCCCGGAAGTTTACTTTACACAGGTGAAAAGTGGCGTGATGAAGTAACCGTAGAACTCATCCAGTATGATGCCAATACATATGAAGAAACCCCCATTTCATCCATCGAGGAGTATCAAAAACTCGTAGATCCCAAGAGAGTCAACTGGATCAATATAAGTGGCCTTCACAATACTGAAATTATATCTGAATTTGGAAATCACTGGTCTCTTGACAAATTAACGCTGGAAGATATTCTGGATGTGAATCAACGCCCAAAATTTCAGGAATACCCGAGTTATGATTGTGTGATTACCAAGTCTATCCGATTTGATAAGGAGTTACAAAAAATAGATCTGGAACATGTCACGATAATCATAAAAGACAATAACATCTTCTGTTTTCAGGAAAAAGCATTTGACCTATTTGATCCTATCAAAACCCGGATTGCAAATCCCACTGGAAATGCCCGCCTGAGAGGGGCCGATTATCTATGGTATATGCTCATAGATATTATAGTTGACTATTATTTCGAAGTAATCGATGAAATTCTGGTTGCCATTGAAAAGTTGGAGAATGAGGTGATTCAACACCCAGAAAAAAGACATCTTCTCGAAATTCAACATCTGAAAAAGGATTGTTTATTTATCAGAAATTTGATCACTCCTCTTATTACAGCTGTCAAAACTATGCTTACCAAAGAGGATGGATACCTTACTGAAAAAACAAAGTTCTTTCTTAGAGATACGCTGGACCATCTACAAAATATCAATGAAAATATTGAAATGTATCGGGAAATGTCTTCTCATCTGATGGACCTTTACATTTCACAGCAAAGCAATAAGATGAATGAAGTAATGAAAGTTTTAACTGTAATTGCTACAATATTCATTCCTTTGACTTTTCTTGCTGGCATATATGGAATGAACTTCGAAAATTTTCCGGAATTACAGTGGGCATGGATGTACCCAAAAGGCTTTTATATCATTTCTTTCGCAACTATCATAGGGATGGTATCTTTTATGAGATATAAAAAGTGGCTCTGAACCTTTAATTATAAAATCATTACATGCGCGTTTTTTTAAAAATCCTATCTGCTTTTATTATTCTTCTGATGGTTCTTTCATTAATGCTTTTAAAAACAGTTGACAGAACTCCCTATCAGGAACAGGATTTTTATCTTCAGACTACCTCCTTTCTAGATTCTATTCAAAATGGAAAAATCAAAATCTATGCCGGAGATACATTATTGGTAGGCTGGGCCCGAACAGACATTACCCCGGACAAAAAAGTTCCTTTAGCCGGGTACGGCGCAAGGGATCCAATGGTGATGCAAAACATCCATGATTCTGTTTCTATCTCTGGTTATGTTATCAACAATGGCAGCACCAAAAAGGCTATTCTAACTGCAGAACTACTGATAATACACCCTGAAGTAACCCTCAGATTTCATGATTTATTGAATAATACAGATTGGAAACCTGCTGATATTTACCTCACTGCAACACATACGCACTCCTCAGTAGGAGCCTGGGCTCCCGGCTTTGTTGGGAATCTTTTTTCAGGAAATTATGATCCTGCAATGGTCGAATTTCTAGCTCAAAAATTATATGAAACGTTAATTTTAGCAGAAAAAAGCTTAAAACCAGGAAACTTTGGATATGCAGCTTTGAGTCTTCCCGACCTGGTAAAAAACCGATTAATCAGAGATATTGGACGTAAGGATCCATGGGCCAAAATACTTGTTTTTGAAAGTGATACATTAGAAGCAATGCATGTTTCTTATAGTGCACATGCGACTTGTTTGTCCTACAATTTTTCAGAATTATCCGGTGACTATCCATCTGCTCTGGTTGATTATATTGAGCATGAGGAAATTGCAGATTTTGCAAGCTTCGGTGCCGGGCCCATGGCAAGCATGGGCCCGGCTGATACTGACTCCAGGGAATGGGAAAAAGCTTACGAAATCGGTACTCGACTTGGAGAAAACCTTTCTTTGTTAAAAGTACTGGGGGTTCCAGCGGATGATTCACTTGCTATAAGATCCTTCGAAGTAAAAATGCAGCTAAGAGTTCCAAATTTTAAGATCTCTAAAAATATTGCCCTCAGATCATGGGTTTTCAAAAAAGTCTTCGGTGAGTATGATTCAAAGCTATCAGTTATGCAACTTAATAATGTACTGTTAATCGGGACGCCCTGTGATTTTAGTGGGGAACTTGCGCTTGATTTATATGAATACGCAGAAGCTAAAGGACTTCACCTGATCATTAATTCATTCAATGGAGGATATATCGGATATATACCAGATGATCAATGGTACGATCGGGAAAAATATGAGACCCGTACTATGAGTTGGTACGGTCATGACAATGGCGCGTATTTTAGCGAGGTAATGAGAAGAATAATAGACATTTGCGCAGTATGAAGAATATCAAAAGACCAACTCTCATAATAAACGAAGAGCAGGTAAGACGAAATATCCAAAAAGTAAAAGTTACTGCAAAACGGAATAATTGCACATTACGGCCACATTTTAAAACCCATCATTCTGCTGATGTAGGAAAATGGTTTAAAGAAGAGGGAATAGAGAAAATCTCCGTTTCGTCGGTTAGTATGGCACAGTACTTTGCAAATGCCGGATGGAATGATATTACTATCGCTTTTCCCTATAACCCACTTGAAATTGACGAACTGAATGATCTCAATGAGAAAATAAAACTAAACCTTGTTATCGAATCCCTTGAAGCACTGCATCATATTGAGAAGTACGGAAACCATCCATTTTCATTTTATGTAAAAATCGACGTTGGTTCTCACAGAACAGGTCTCGAAAAAAACCAGATAGAGCTCATCAAAAAACTAGCCATTCACAAAGCAACGGCCAATTGCAAAGGATTTTTAGCTCATGCAGGGCATACATATCGAGCTCGTGGAGTAGATGATATCAAAACCATTCATGAAAATGCCATTTCAGTGATCAGGGAAATAAAAGAAAATGTGGGCAACGACCAACTTTTGATTTCTTATGGAGATACACCTTCCGCAAGTATCGGATTGGATTTTGAAGGTGTGGATGAACTGAGACCTGGAAATTTTGCCTATTACGATACCATGCAAGCTCAAATAGGTTCTTGCGATCTCTCTGAAATTGCAGTAGCACTTGCCGTTCCGGTTGTTGCCAAACACCCATCCCGGGATGAACTGGTGGTTTATGGGGGAGCCGTTCATCTATCTAAAGACCGAATTGAAGAAGACGGAAATGCAAGCTTTGGAAGAGTTGTAAGCTTTACCGATTCAGGTTGGGAACCTGTTGAAGATACCTATGTTACCCGACTTTCACAGGAACATGGCGTCATCAAAATGCCATCGTCTATACAAAATCAATTTCAAATTGGGGATATATTAGGTATTTTGCCGGTTCATTCCTGTCTGTGTGCTGATATGATGACTGCACAGCAGACTTTGGAAGGAAAGTTAATTGAAAAGATGGCAAAAATCTGAAAATGCGAAGAGGATATATTGTAATAATACTGGCAGCCCTATTTTTTCGATCATTTGGACAAAATGACGATTCCTTAAAACTTATGATTGGTCAGATGATCATGATTGGGATCAACGATTATGATGACCCGGGAGAAAAATATGACTTATTAGGAAATATTAAGGCAGGTTATTTAGGGGGTGTTATTCTGTATGAAAAAAATCTTGATAAAGAAAACACCAGTAAAAAACTGGCTGAATTAATTCTTGAATTACAGGATGATGCAAAAACTCCACTTTTCATGAGCATTGATGAGGAGGGCGGCAGGGTAAACAGGCTAAAACCTAAATATGGCTTTCCAAAAACTAAGTCAGCCGCTTATCTTGGGAATCTGAATAATATCGATTCAACTTATTTTTATGCCGAGCAAACAGCCAAACTGCTTTCTGGATTTGGTTTTAATGTAAACTATGCCCCGGTTATAGATGTCAATATAAATACCTCCAATCCAGTTATCGGAAAACTGGAAAGAAGTTATTCTGAAGATTACCGTGAAGTAACCAAACATGCAGCAGTTTTTATCAAAGCTCATAATAATTATGGAATTGCTACAACACTCAAGCATTTTCCAGGGCATGGAAGCTCGGCAGATGATACTCACCTGGGTATTGCGGACGTTACGGACACATGGCAGATAGAAGAACTTTACCCGTATCGATTTCTAATAGATTCGGAGGTTTTTACTGGTATAATGACGGCACACATCGTAAATGGAACATTAGATCAGCAGAAATTACCTGCAACGTTATCGAATAAAATAATTAGTGGAATGCTACGGGATTTTCTAAACTACGAAGGTGTTGTGTTTTCAGACGATATGCACATGGGCGCTATCTCTGCAAATTATGGCTTCGAGGATGCCGTGGTCATGGCCATAAATGCAGGAGTGGATGTATTGATGTTCTCAAATAATGTATTTGACTATCAATTGACTACTGTGACAGAAATTCATGAATTGATTTTTCAGAAAGTAAAAAGGGGCCAAATTTCAACTAGTCAAATAAAGGCTAGCTTTCAGAGAATAATGAAACTAAAATCGCAATTGGGTTTGCTGAAAAAGGACTATAACAAGGAACTTAAAAAGAAACTCAAATACATAAAATAAAAGATGATCAAATACAACCCAAAATCGTGGATCTCCCTGATCTTTGATTTTTACAGCTGGCATGTCGCAAAGACCCTTCTGCCCATGATTGCATTTATTGGGTTATTTACCACTTTCTTCTGTTTTATCGTAAAAGATGTATTGCGGTATCATTATAGTGGTACTATTATGCTACACTCGATTCTCGGGATTATTTTGGGTCTTTTCCTCGTTTTTAGAACAAATACAGCATATGATCGATGGTGGGAAGGTCGAAAACTTTGGGGGCAGCTTGTAAACGATGCAAGAATGCTGGCAATCAAGATCAATACGTTTTTACCTGATGACGATTCAGAAAATCGTGAGTTTTTTAGGGTTATGATTCCAAATCTCACCTTCGCTATGAAAGAACACCTGAGGGATAGTATCAAAGTCGGGGAAATGGAATTTTTAGACGATGAATCAAAAAACGCTATCATCCAAAGCAAACATCGTCCGAATACAATTACAGATTTGATTTATCATCGTATCCTAAAACTCAAGAATGAAGGTAAAATTACAAATGAGGAATTGATTATCCTGGATAAAGAACTCAAAGGTTTTATTGATATCATAGGTGGATGCGAAAGAATTAAATCCACTCCTATACCATACTCCTATAGTATGTTCATCAAAAAATTTCTCTTTGTTTATAGTATTACTCTCCCGGCAAGTTTTGTTTGGGAATTCGGGTATTGGTCAGTACCAATCGTAATGATTTTCTTTTACTTCCTGGTAAGTATCGAGTTGATTTCAGAGGAAATAGAGGATCCTTTTGGAGATGACATTAATGATCTCCCACTAAATCTATTATGCCAAAAAATTCAAATAAACGTTTTGGATGTTTTACATAAGTAATAGATTTAAGTTCTTTTTACTCTATTCAATAGAATGAGAAATATTTTATATTTATTTTTAAGCATCAACTCCTAATAACCAATTATTAATTATGACAATTAGAAAACTAAACGTATATGCATTTGTGCTTTTAGGATCTATTCTTTTCACATCATGTGGAGGAGGAAGTGAAAAAAAATCTGAAGCTTCAGAAGCAAGTTCTGATTTTGAAGAAGCTAAAAGCCAGGTAATAAGTGATATTGACCAGGTAATAATGGATTTACCACCACCATCTGAAGTGCCTTATTTATTAATGGCTACAGGTAGTGAGTATGATGCTGAAATTGTAAACGGTCTTGAAAAACTGGATTCCTACACATCCCCTACCTCAAAAGCAGCTCTTAATCTTGGAATTTATACTACTGATGTAGGTTACCTTTCATCTTACGAAAAAGCTCAGGAAGCATTAGATTACGTTGGCGCATGTCAAAAACTTGCGGAAAGTATTGGTATTGCATCGGCAATGGATCTGGAATTAATCGGAAGATTCGAGAGAAATCTTAATAATAAAGATTCCCTAAAAATACTGGTTGACCAGGTTGTTGAGAGATCAAGCGAAAGACTTTCTGCACTTGACAGAATGTATGTTGCGGGTCTGATTCTTGGTGGAACTTACATCGAGGGTCTTTATATCTCAACACGTCTGATCCAAAACTATCCGGAAGATCTCCCTGCCGAAACGAGTACTTTAATTCTTGAGCCATTGATCAAAATAGTAATTGACCAGGGTAAATCCCTTGAGGATATGATCAAGGTTATGAATGATCTTGAAGAAAATGAAGCGATTGCAACATTAAAAACTGATTTAGAAAGTATAAAAACCATTTATGATGGTGAACTTGCCGAGGTTTCTGAAAAAATAAGCAATAATACCGGAGATTATGTACTACAAAGAACTGTCCTTAATAGCCTTACTTCTGAAGTAAGCAGAATTAGAGGTTCAATGGTAGATTAAAATTTTTTCATCACACTTGTTAAAGCTTCTGGAGAAATTCGGGAGCTTTTTTTATATAAACTGCTTCAAACCACTAATGTAAACACATTTTATATACTGGTATAATTTTGCTTTTGATTGTAGATTGTGCTGCTTTTAAAAAAATACAATTATGAAGAAGTTTATCCTGGTCTTATTTGCAACTGTCTTTACTATTTCTCAATCTTTAGCTCAGGACTTATACATGCCCGTCGAGATTCAGAATTCTTATAAAAATGGAACCAGAAGCTTCTATGGAACTGTTCCTGAAGGTTATTGGCAAAATGAAAGCTCATACGATATCAAGGTTCAAATTGACCCCGCAACTAAACTGCTAAAAGGATCTGCTTCAATCACATACACAAACAATAGCCCTGACTCTCTAAATCAAATAGTTTTTCATGCTTATCATGACTACTATAAACCAGGAGCAAGAAGAGCTGGATTTTTTAGTTCAGCGGATGCAACTTCAATAGATAATGAAGGGATGGTATTGGATAAAGTTATGGTAGCCGGTGATGAAATCGATATGTCCAATACTCAAAATTACCGCTACAATGGGACAAACTACGCATTAAGACTGAGCGATAAACTCGCTCCAGGAACTTCCATAGATCTTCAGATTGACTGGCATTTTACCATTGTTGGAGAAGGTTTTGAAAGAAGCGGAGCAATAAATGAATCCAGTATGTTTATCGCATATTGGTATCCTGAAATTGCTGTTTATGATGATGTATTTGGGTGGGACCAGATACTTTATGATGCAAGTGCAGAATTTTATCATGATGTATCTGATTTTAAAGTTGAAGTTACTGTACCCGATAATTTCATAGTATGGGCTTCAGTTGCACCGGATAATGGGGATGATATTTATCCCCGTAGTATTCAGAAGCAGCTTAAAAAAGCGATGGGGTCAACTGAAAAAATCACAATAGTTAGTTCAGAAGACTGGAATAAAGGTATTCAGATGAAAAGCAATACGTGGAAATATACAGCA
>CAYTFO010000029.1:0-12949 GCA_964437135.1 uncultured Roseivirgaceae bacterium
TGCGAGATCAGAGTTGAAATACTTGCTTACTAAGTATGAATCTATCGAAGTTATAGGTGAAGCTTCAAATGCTTCAGAGGGTAAAAAGAGCATAAACGAATTAAATCCTGATGTTATTTTTTTGGATATTCAAATGCCCGGAAAAAATGGGTTTGAATTACTTGAAGAACTTGATGAAGTACCAGAAATAATATTTACAACTGCATATAATGAATATGCAATGAAAGCTTTTGAAATCAATGCTCTGGATTATTTACAAAAACCCATTTCAGAAGAGAGATTGGACACCGCTATAGAAAAAGTTGTGGAAAGACTAATTACAAAACCTTCAATTATAAATAAAAGGATACTTAAGGAAGACAGTAAGGTGTTTGTAAAAGATGGTGAAAAATGTTGGTTTGTAACTTTAAGAGACATCAAGCTTTTCGAAATTTGGGATAATTACACCAGAATATATTTTAATGGAGAAAAGCCGATGATTCCTAAAACATTGAATTATATGGAAAACAGGCTTGATCCAGAATCATTTTTTAGAGTAAACAGGCAGCAAATAATAAATTTAAAATGGATTGAGAGGGTTGAACCCTGGTTTAGTGGTTCTATTCGTGTATATTTAAAAGATGGAACTGAAGTTGATGTTTCCAGGAGACAATCAGCAAAATTTAAAGAGCTCATGAGTTTTTAGTCCATCAGTTCCACCAGGTTTTGCAAAGATGACTTATTAAAAGGGCGTTCGATATTTTCTAAAATACTTTTCTTCTCTGTTTTAGTAAGATGCCAGCTTAAAGATGCTCTTTCAATTTCCTTCAATTGACGCTCTTTAATTTCATTGCTAAAATTCATCTCTTCAATTGGCGCATAGGTATCATACTCCAGACTGACAACATCCAATTCGGAGTTTAACCAGCTCTTTACATTTTCCAATTGACTGTCATTTCTTATGTCCTGAATATTCGCAAGGTTATTATAAACGCTGGCAATTGGATTTGTAAACCTATCTATTAGAGATGGGAAAGATTTCTCTTCTACATCGGACAACTTTCTTGTATCCCTAATAGTAATAAGCACCACACCTGAAGTCTCCTTCTCAATCCAATCTTTGAAAACATAAATAAACCGCAAAGCATCAGATATCCCAAAATTATCTGCATTACCAGCATCCATTACTTCAATACTTGGTTCTGAAGGTAAAGAAATAGTTGGTGTGATATATGGAAATGAAGCTGACATCCTCAGTGCAGATAGAAAATTTAGGTTTTGCGCGTCTTGATCCTCAAATAAATAATTGAAATCTGAGCCCCTGATTTTAATATTTTGGCTATCTCTTTCTTCTTTTGCCCTTACCATGAACGAAAAATTTAACGATGAAAGATATAGTTTCCTACCATCATTTGATACTACAGGGGACAACAGCATTAATGGAATTTTAGATACTGAGGTATATTTTTGATAATCTTTTAATTTTACATCCAATATCCCCCCCAGGTTATTATTTAGGTTCTCTTCAAATATGTATCCGCGATCTTTAAGATATTTTTGATCATTATATTTGAAATTTCTGAATTTGAAAAAAGTATCATTCACAACCAGACTAAAGATTATTGAATTCAAATTATCTTTAGAAATACGGTACAACATTGTGGCATCATCTGCATAGACTTTACCTGTAATTTTGTTTAAATAATTGGCTCTGTAATAAGCCGCTCCGATCATTCCTCCAGAAGCACCCGTTATTAAAAATGCCCTATCCATTATGTCACCTTCAATATTTTGATCAATCTTCAAAAGGGAATTTACAGTCCATAACGCAGCTCTCTGTCCTCCTCCGCTGACACAAATGATGGGCAATTTTGGTTTTTCAAAACTTTGCTTTTTTTTCCATTCATTAAGCGCAAAAATCATTCGCTTAGTATCCTGATCACTATATCTGGAAGAAGATAATTCCTGTAATCTATTTATAGAATATATTGCTTTCTCTGACACATAGTCTATGCCTCTGGCTGGATGAGTTTTTCCTATCCAACCCTGTTTTGCTATAAAATTTGAAAGGATAAATAATCCTAATACAATAGCAACTCCCCACTCCCTGAACCAATATGATATTGCTCCAATCAACATTATAATCAAAGAGAATAATAAAAGAGTGCTTGCAGCTGCAGGTATCTGTGCCCAGGGTTTTTCAAGAAAAAATCCCAGAATTAGTACTAAAGCCAGAATTATTAGCTCAAGAATAACGGAGTTAAAATGATTCTGATCAAATACTTTCAAAACAGACTCCTTATCATAGAACTCTTTGAGACCAGTACACGATCTTAAACGTAACCTTAAATCAAGGTAGTAGGCAACAGTTATTCTCTGTTTACTCTCCTTATATTTATCCATCACACGCTCTCTGCTCAATTGACTCTTTCTCAACCGCTTATCTACACTTCCTGCCAGATATTTAAAAATATCTTTATTAGTGAAGTGAAAATAGAGAAACATTAAAGCATGCATGACGACAAACCCCGAGATCAAACCGAAGATGTACAATATCAAAACCCAGATACTATCAATATCATTTTTTACCTGGAAAACGATTATTGCGATTATATAAATTAATAGTACAATAAGCGGGATAATACTGTTATTGAGGGTGTACTTACCAAATGGCTTTTCCAGTATTCCAATAAACTGGAATTTGTGTCCATCCAGTATATAAGTTGTGATGTGAAATGCCATAGTGAAATTTCCAAAAGCCAGACCCACCCAAAAAAAACTTGCAAAAGAAACTTCATTTAAATATTCAGGATCCAGGAATAAATAATGAATACCATAGACCCTTCCAACTCCACCTACAACTGATGCAATAAAAAATATCCATAGAAAAATCAGAATCAGATTTTTTTTTAAGTGATTGAAAAGTAATTGAACAGGTAATGAATGAGTAAATTTGGAAAAAGCTAATACCATTCTTTTCAATTGATTGAATGGTTATAAGTTATACAATATTTAGTAATCAATCATATAATGGATCAGGAAGAAATTTTCATTTTTGGAAAAGACGGATTTCAACTAAAGGTAAGAAATTGGAATATTGAAAATCCTACTGCTTGTTTATGTATTATTCATGGATTAGGTGAACATAGTGGACGATATCATGAACTTGCAAAGTTTCTTAATAAAAATCAGATAAATGTCTATGCGATAGATTTAAGAGGACATGGAAACAATAAGGGAACAAAAGGACACATCAAATCAATAGACACTGCTCTGGACGACATTGAAGAATTATTGAAAAAATGCAGAGCTGAGAATACAGAAATTCCTATGTTTTTAATGGGACACAGCATGGGAGGTAATCTTGTATTAAATTATTGCATTACAAATAATACCAATGAATTGGCAGGTGCTATAATATCAAGTCCATGGCTAAAACTTGCATTTGATCCTCCAAACTGGAAAGTGAAGATGGGTAATATAGTAGCAGGAATATTACCTTCTCTCACTCTTGATAATGGACTTGATACAAGTTTGCTTAGCAAAGATCCAGAAATGGTGGATAGCTATGATAATGACAACCTTGTTCACAGTAAAATTTCCGCAGGTTTATTTAAGAACATACGAGATTCTGCTTCCAAAATATTAGACAACCCACAAAAATTAAAATTGGATACTTTGATTTATCATGGAACAGATGATAAAATAATAGATCCTGCCTGCACTGAAGAATTTGCTACTAAATCAGGGAAGAAATTTGTTAGTATTAAAGGAGCTTTTCATGAACCACATAATGATCTGGAGAAAAAAGAAGTTTACAATGAAATTTTAAACTTTATAGAGATTCATCTGAAAACTAAACTTAAATCTTAAATGAAATTATAACTGATGTTGATTTTCCCGGAGTACTTTCAACAGATATTTCTCCATTATGCTCACTAATGATTCTTCTTGATATCGACAAACCTAATCCTGAACCATGTCCGAATTCTTTGGTAGTATAAAAAGGTTCAAAAATCCGATTTAGATTATCTTTTGATATTCCTTTACCATTGTCTGTTATCATTATGAAATTTTTATTTTCTTTTTTATAAGATTGAATCTCAATTACACCTGATTTCTCGATCGCATCAATCGCATTATCCAGAATATTTAAAAATACCTGCTGAATCTGTCCAGGATTACATTGTATTTCAGCCAAATCTCCTAAGTCCATCTGGAAATCTATACGATCTTTTACTGTTGGTTTTAATAGATTAACTGTAGATTTAATTCCGGTATTCAAATTAAATAATACAGAATCTGATTTATCTGGCTGCGAAAGGCTTTTCAAACTGATCATCAGCTCCTTAACCCTTTCTGCCCCTTCCTTGATACCATTTAGCAGAAGTTTTGACTCCTCAACAGTTTCTTTCACCACTGGTTCATCGGATTGATATCGGTCACTATTTATTAACCATTCTTCAAAATCATTTAGATTTCTGATCAAGGGGTCAACATTACCTGATACATAATTTATGGGATTATTGATTTCATGAATCAGACCTGCAGTTAATTGACCAACAGTTGCAAGCTTTTCAGACTCAATGAGCTTTAATTGAAAATTCTTAACCTCATGTAAAGCGTCTTTGAGATCACTATTAGTACGTTCCAACTTATATTGAGTTTCTTTTAATGAAGTAATATCTGTTTGAACACCTAGTACTTGTTCTTCGCCTTGAAAGTTAATTTTCTTTTTCGTGAGGTAATACCATTTTGTTTTTCCAGCGCCGGTTTTGAATTGTACTTCTCTGGATATTTGCTTTGCGTTATCAAGTACTTCAAGATCTTCCCTATGGAATAATTCTGCCTCAGCTTTATTTACATGTGTCTCAAAAACAGTTTTACCAATTAAATCTTTTTTATTTTCAAAGCCCAGGTTAAGAGCAAAGCCTTCATTTACAAGACTGTAAGCACCTTTCCTGTTCCTAACAAATATGTAATTGTGAATTTCATCAATAACACCTAATATGAAATCTCTTTCAAGAACTATTTCTCGTGATTTCTTATCCACCAAATTATCAAATTGATTGGTAAACTCATATAGTTTTTCTTTGGCTTGTTCATTTTCAGAAATATCTGTAGCAATTATGATGAGAGAATTAATATCCTTAGAATCATTTAGAACCGGCAAAAAATCGAACTTTAGGTGAAATTCTCCAAATACCTGTTTATGTGTGGTTATGTTTCCTGCAAACCCCTCTTGATATAATTCCTCATATTGATTTCTGATTTTTTCAGGCAGAAATTGAAGCTTATTGCTGCCGACCTTTATTTCCGCATCGAATGTTTGCTTCATGCTCTTTTTATGAGCATTATTAAATTTCAGATATCGAAAGTTTTTATCAAGGATGTAAATATTTACATCCTTAAACGAATTTATAGAGCTATCAAGTAAAAAGTTGATGTTTTTGACTTCATAGGATAGAATATTCTTTTGTTTTTTCTCTTTGATGAGAAAAAACAAAAGAATCCCAATTGCGATGAACAAAAGAAAAATTACAATAAACTCCACTAAATCTTAGGTATTTTAGTGATAATCCCCAATTATAGTAAAAATATACCTAACTGTTTTTAGTAAAGCAAATTATAATATTCATCAGCCATTCTACTACTTGTAAATTCAGGTATAACCCCATCAATTGAATTGAATATGATATCACCCCACTTTTCTTTATCATCAAAGAATGTCGGGATGACCTTGTTTTCCAGTACTTCATATAAATTGACAGAATCTTTTTTATCCTGAATATCCGTAGGAAGTGTGTGGTCTAATTCTGGAATTACAAAGCAATTCTCACCATCTTTCGCAAACTCAGGAATCCACCCATCATATGTAGATAAATTTACTGACCCATTCATCGCTGCAGTCATTCCGCTTGTGCCGGAAGCTTCTCTGGTAATTCTTGGGTTATTTAACCAAATATCTGATCCTTCTTTTAAAAGTCTCGATAATTGCATCTCATAACCTGTAAGAACTGCACAGTTTTTCCTGTTTTTAGAGAAATGAGCCAGCTTATTAAAAACATCTATTGCAGGAAAATCTCTTGGATACGGTTTCCCGGCCCAAATGATTTGAACAGGATATTTAGAATCAGATAGAATTTTCTCTAATCTTTCCATATCTGATAGCAGTAAATCAGCCCTTTTATATCCAGCAAACCTTCTTGCCCATACTATTGTAAGTGCTTCTGGGTCGAAAATTTTTCCTGTTTGATTAGCTACTTCTAAAAATAATTCGCTTTTCAATTCATGCTTTCTCTTCCAATAAGCAGCTTTATCTCTTTTCTCAAAAGCTTCCTTAATTTTCTTATCCTGCCAATATCCCTGATGCTGAGCATTTGTAATCGGAATAATTTCGCTTATTCCACTAAAATCTTTCCACATCTCTTTTGAAACTTCAGCATGCAGCTTTGATACGGCATTGGTTTTCTTCGCAATTCTCATCGCAGAAACCGTATAACTCAACATGCCGTTTGGAAGAGTCACTTTTGAAAGTTCCTTTTCTGATAATTTTCTTCCAAAAAAGCCCATCCGATTTAAAAAACTTCCGTCTCGTTCTTCATTTCCAGCTTTTTCAGGTGTATGTGTAGTAAATGCAAAACTTTCTCTTTTTAATCCCTTATCCTGTAAATAGAAAAATGCAGGTAATGCATGTCCTTCATTCAAGTGATAAACATCCGCACCGCCCAAAGCTTCAACTACTTTTGCACCGCCTATACCTAAAACAATACTTTGCGATATTCTCGTAAGGTCATTAGCATCGTATAATTTATCAGTAATAGTTCTTGATAAATGATCATTTCCCTCTACATCTGTGCTAAGAAAATACATAGGGATTGTACCAAATATTTCAGGCTTAAGCACATATGCTTTCACTTTTACATGAGGGTTATCCATTACACCAATTTCAACCTCTATTCCTGTATCTTCCAGAAAATTGTAGGTCTTTTCTATAAAAGATGGCATTAAGGTCCTGTCCTGATTCCTTTGCTGATCATAATATCCATATTTCCACAGCATTCCGATACCGATCATGTTCTGCTTTAAATCAAACGCACTTCTCATGTGTGACCCAGCAAGAAAACCTAACCCCCCTGAATATATTTTTAAACTTTGGTCAAGTGCAAACTCCATACTGAAATAGGCAACCTTTCTCTTGTATTTCTTATCAGGTGTGTATGGGTGATACCACTTGTTATATTTACTCATCTTTAATTCTTATTTCTTGAAAAACAGCACGAAATTAATGCTTTAAAGACTAAAGAATTAGCCCTATTGACTAAAAAATAAGAATTATAAAATTCAAACGTTTGTATACGATAAATAGCTATTTATTAATTATTAATCGATTCCCTCGACTGTATGTTACATAGTTCCAAACCCAGTTTGCAAATACTAAAAGCTTCCTTCTAAAACCGATTATTGATACTAAATGAACAAACATCCAAATAAACCATCCTATAAAGCCACCGAATTTAATTCCGATAGGAGTATCTACCACAGCTTTATTCCTTCCTATTGTAGCCATTGTTCCCTTATCCAGATATTTAAAAGGATTCAGCGGTTTATTTTTTGTCATTTTTAAAAAATTCGAACCAATATTTTTTGCTTGCTGTATTGCTACTGGGGCCAGCATAGGCAATCCATTAGGAAATTCTTTGCTTTTTTGGCTTGCTACATCTCCAATTGCATATATGTTCGAATAACCTTGAATTACATTGAAATTATCAACTAAATATCTACTTTTTTCAATACTACCTTCATCAAGACCTGATACAATATTTCCCATCACTCCCGCAGCCCAAATCATACAATTACTAAAAATATTTTCCCCATTTCTTAATTTTACGCTACCATCTTCAAAGTTTTTGACCATTGTATTTAGTAAAACATTAATCCCGAATTTTTGCAGATATTTTAAGGCTCTGAGACCTGATTTCTGAGACATTGCTGGTAAAACCCTATTGGCTCCTTCAATCAGGTAAATATTCATTTTAGTGAAATCCAGCTCAGGATAATCTTTTGGTAAAACATGCTTTTTTAATTCGCCAATAGCACCGGCTAATTCTACTCCTGTCGGACCAGCACCTACAATCACTACATTGAGTCTTTTTTGATTGTCAATTTCGTCAGTAGTAAGCAAAGCCTCTTCAAAGCTATTGATCAGTTCATTTCTTAACTGCAATGCATCTTTAATTTCTCTCAACTTCAATGACTTACTTTCAATCTGTTTATTATTAAAAAAATTTGTTTTAGATCCGGTTGCAATTACTACATAGTCATAAGAAAGCAATCCGTTTGATGTCTCAATCTTATTTTGATCAGGAATTATTTTAATTACTTCAGCAAGTCTGAAGTGTAAAAAATCATCGTTTTGTAAAAACTCCCGTAAAGGACTGGAAATGTCTCCCGGTGATAATCCGGCTGTGGCCACCTGATAAAGCAGTGGTATAAATGAATGATAATTGTTCTTATCAACCACAACCACTTCATAGTCAGATTTTCGTAAAGTCCTTATCAATTCTATACCTGCAAAACCACCTCCAATAATTACTATTCTTTTTTTATTTGTTTTGGGAAGTGTGGCTTCTATTGGTGAATTCATAGTTTTTAATTGCGTTTTCAAAATTACTTTAAGTAAGAATTATTTGTTTCACTAATTATTACACTAATTTGGCGGGTTTATGTTCAGATAAATGAAAGATTCTAAACTTATAAATGCCTGGTGTCTTTATGATTGGGCGAATTCCGTATATTCTTTAACCATAATCTCAGCTATTTTCCCAATATACTATCAATCCGTGGCAGTTAATGAAGATGGATCTGATAAAATATTATTCTTTGGTTTTGAAATTGTAAATTCTGTTCTCTATTCTTACGCCCTCTCCTTTTCTTTTTTATTGGTAGCTGCTATTCTTCCTATACTGTCAGGAATTGCTGACTATACTGGTTCTAAAAAGAAGTTTCTCAGATTCTTTATGTTTCTCGGTTCAATTTCATGTATTGCGCTATTCTTTTTTACCGGGGAAAACATAGAATTTGGGATTATTTTTTCTGTGTTGGCTAGTGTAGGATATTCTGCCAGTCTGGTATTTTATGACGCGTTTCTTCCTGAAATCACGACCCCTGACCAAACAGACAGAGTATCTGCAAAAGGATACTCCTGGGGTTATATAGGTGGCGTTATCCTTCTGATATTAAACTTATTGACTATTGAGTATTACGATCAACTAGGCCTGGGGGACAAAGGTATTGCCACAAGAATATCGTTTTTAACTGTAGGAATTTGGTGGATAGTTTTTGCAACAATCTCATTAAATTATCTTCCATATAATGTTTACAATCGGAAACCTGGTACTAGTATTCTAACGAATGGATACAGGGAAATACAAATGGTTTGGAATGAACTGAAAAACCAAACAAATATGAGGAGATTTCTCATTTCATTCTTTTTCTACAATACTGGTGTTCAAACTGTAATGTATTTGGCTGCTACATTTGGCTCAAAAGAATTAAAACTGGAATCTTCAAAACTTATAATGACTGTTTTGATTATTCAATTTGTTGGAGTCCTGGGAGCATATGGATTTGCAAGAATTTCGAAAAAATTTGGTAATGTAAGAGCGATAATAAGTATGATAATAACCTGGATTGGTGTTTGTCTATTTGCTTTCGTAGTCACCAAAGAAGTTGAATTTTACGCTTTAGCTACAGTTGTTGGATTGATAATGGGAGGAATTCAATCTTTATCAAGAGCAAGTTTTTCTAAAATCATCCCGGAATCGTCAATTGATCATGCTTCATATTTCAGTTTTTATGATGTCACATTTAACATCAGTATTGTTGTAGGTACTTTCTCATATGGGCTGGTGGAACAAATTACCGGAAGCATGAGAAATAGTACTTTAGCTCTTGCCAGTTTTTTTATCATTGGCCTTCTATTTATTGTCAAAGTAAAAGTTCCATATGGAAGAGGTACAGTTTCCAAAACTTAACTTACCCCCATTTGATATTAGGATCAAAGAGAGCAAAGACGGTCACTTGACTGTTTGGGATATAATAAGAAAAAAACACATTGTGTTAACACCAGAGGAATGGGTGCGTCAACACTTCATTCATCTATTGATTGATCACCTTGAATATCCTCCCTCTTTATTCAAGATTGAAAAAGAGCATTATTTAAATAAACTGAAAAAAAGATGTGACATTGAGGTGACGCAAAGAGATATTTCTAAAACATTTTTGCTGGTAGAATGCAAAGCTCCCGAAGTAAAACTGAATGAAAAGACATTGAAGCAACTAGCAACTTACAATTCTACTCTCAGTGCGAGTTATATAGCTATTAGTAATGGAATCAAACATTACATTTGGAAGCATGACCCAATTACTAATAGCTATAATTCAATTAATAAATTTCCTGTTTACCCTATTGGCTAAACTAAAAACTTATCAACATCTGTATAAGGAAGATTAAAGGCTTCTGAAACTCCTTTATAAACTACTTCCCCATTAATAACATTAAGACCTAATTTTAACTCATTAGAATCTTTACATGCCTGTTTCCAGCCTTTATTAGCTAATTGAATAGCATATGGCAATGTTGCATTGGTTAGTGCCAATGTTGAGGTGTAAGGAACTGCCCCAGGCATATTAGCAACACAATAATGAACTACATCGTCAATGATATAAGTAGGATCCTCATGTGTGGTAGGTTTACAGGTTTCAATACAACCTCCCTGATCGACAGCTACATCTACTAGAACAGTCCCTGGTCTCATGTCCTTGAGCATATCTTTAGTTATCAAATGTGGTGCTTTTGCACCGTGAATTAATACTGCACCAACAATGAGATCATGAGTTTTGATTAATTCTCTAATATTATATTCATTACTCATCAAGGTATTGACATTTGCTGGCATAACATCATCCAGATATCTTAATCTGGAAAGATTTAAATCCATAATGGTAACGTCAGCGCCCATACCAGCTGCCATTTTTGCTGCATTAGTACCTACTACTCCTCCTCCCATTATGAGAACTTTGGCCGGTCTTACTCCTGGAACACCTCCCAGTAGTATTCCCCTACCCTTTAATGGTTTTTCAAGATATTTAGCTCCTTCCTGTATAGCCATTCTACCTGCAACTTCAGACATTGGAACCAGTAGAGGAAGAGTATGATCTGCTTTTTCTACTGTCTCATAGGCAAGACAAACCGCTCCCGCCTCCATCATTGCTTTTGTCAATGGCTCGTATGAAGCAAAGTGAAAGTAAGTAAAAAGTAATTGATCTTTTTTGATGAGTTTGTATTCAGGCTCAATTGGCTCTTTTACTTTCACAATCATTTCAGCAACATCATAAGTTTCTTCAATGGTTGCCTTAATTTGAGCTCCGGCAGTTATGTAATCTTCATCTTTAAAACCACTTCCAACTCCGGCTGAGGATTGAACATAAACGGTATGACCTCTTTTGGTGAATTCTTTAACTCCTGCAGGTGTTACAGATACCCGATTCTCGTTGTTCTTAATTTCTTTTGGTACTCCTATTATCATTTTCTTGTTAATGTAGATTGATCCCAACAAATATAGTTTTCATTCCGTTTTGATTATTATGAAAACGATTTCATATTTTACTGATTTACAAATTCATATTAGTAATAGAAAACAATATAAAAGATATTTTATTTGTATAAATTAAAATTTAACAAAATAAAATATTGTAATTATTCAGTATCAAAACGCTGAAATAACATTTTATATGGTTCAAATTTAGATAAAAAGACATTATTTATTAAATTTGTAGTGTATTTTCCACCAAAATTCCATCAATTGTGAATACTATCGAAAAAAAATCTCTGAAATTGGAAAAAGCTGAAATACTGGAAGATTACAGTCTCGCTATTGAGAGTAGGGAAGCCAGTCTAATGGGCCGTAAGGAAGTCTTTATGGGAAAAGCAAAATTCGGAATTTTCGGTGACGGAAAGGAGATTCCTCAGATTGCCATGGCCAAGGCTTTTCAAAATGGAGATTTTAGGTCTGGATATTACAGAGATCAAACATTCATGATGGCAATTGGTCAGTTGACTTCACAGCAGTTTTTTGCACAATTATATGCACACACCGATGTAAAAGAAGAACCGGCTTCTGCAGGTAGAATGATGAACGGACACTTTGGAACCCGATCATTGAATAATAAGGGAGAATGGAAAACTCTCACGGATATGAAGAATTCGAGTTCTGATATCTCTCCAACCGCAGCTCAAATGCCAAGACTGGTGGGATTAGCCTATGCTTCTAAGCTTTATAGACAAAACAAAGGACTTGAGTCTTTTAAAGATTATTCAATTAACGGTAATGAAGTTGCTTTTGGTACCATCGGTAACGCTTCAACTTCCGAGGGCCATTTTTTCGAAGCTGTAAATGCAGGTGGAGTACTACAGGTTCCCATGATCATCTCAATTTGGGATGATAACTATGGCATCTCCGTTCCTCAAAAATATCATACAACAAAAGAAAGTATTTCTGAGGTTTTAGCTGGATTTCAAAGGGATAAGAAAAAAAATGGCTACGAAATATTTGTAGTTAATGGCTGGGATTACCCTACTTTAATAAATACCTATAAAAAAGCCGCAAACCTGGCAAGAACAGAACACGTACCATGCCTAATTCATGTTAAAGAAGTTACACAACCACAAGGTCATTCAACTTCAGGTTCCCATGAAAGATACAAATCCAAAGAAAGATTAGAATGGGAAAAGGGTCATGATTGTATTCTTAAAATGAAAGAATGGATTCTTTCTCAAGACTATGCTACCGAAGCTGAAATAGTAGAATTAGAAAAAGAAGCCAAAGCAAGAGCAAAAAAAGGTAAAGAGAATGCATGGAAGGCTTACATAAATGAAATAAAAGAGGATCTCAAAAAGACTGTTGAA
>CAYTFO010000029.1:12959-26137 GCA_964437135.1 uncultured Roseivirgaceae bacterium
TGAAATTCTAAATCAAAATGTAAATGGAGACAATGAAATCCTGGAAATAACGGAAAACTTAAAAAACTCCCTTAATCCAATTAAAGCTGAAATTATAAAAGCCCTAAAAAATAGTGTTTGGATACTCACACGGAAAAATGGAGCCGGTAAATCAGCTGTGATCGAGCATTTAAATAGCCTTTCTGAAAAATACTGGAATGAGTACAGTTCACATGTTTACAGTGAATCTGACTTATCAGCTCTAAAAATTGCGGGAGTAAAACCTACATATTCTGACGATTCAAAATTAGTTGATGGCAGGGAAGTTCTTCAGGCTTGTTTTGATTATCATCTTGAAAATAATCCTTTGGTTTTTGCAATAGGAGAAGATGTCGGTAAAATTGGCGATGTAAATCAAGGTTTTGCCGAATTGCAGGAGAAACATGGAGAGCTAAGAGTTACAGATACGGGCATTAGAGAAACAACCATTATTGGCCAGGGAATCGGTGCCGCTTTGCGTGGTCTTAGACCGATAACAGAAATTCAATATTTGGATTATCTTCTTTACGCAATCCAGACATTATCAGATGATCTGGCTACACTACAATATAGAACTAAAGGTGGGCAAAAAGCTCCATTGATTATACGAACAAGAGGACACAGACTTGAGGGTGTATGGCATTCAGGTTCACCTATGGGAATGATTTTAAATTCTTTAAGAGGTATTTATGTTCTGGTACCTAGGAACATGACGCAAGCTGCAGGGTTCTATAATACAATGTTGGAATCAGATGACCCAGCACTTTTAATTGAGTCACTAAATGGATATCGACTGAAAGAAAGAATACCTGATAACCTTCAGGAAATTCGAACCCCATTAGGTATCCCTGAAATATTAAGGGAAGGCACAGATATAACTCTAGTAACTTACGGTTCTACCTGTAGAGTCGTAATGGATGCTGCAAATCAACTTTCCGAATATGGAATAGATGCTGAAGTTGTGGATGTACAAACTTTACTTCCATTCGATATTTCCGGTAAAATATCAGAATCAATCCAAAAAACGAATAGAGTTGTGTTTATCGATGAAGATGTACCAGGAGGAGGTACAGCATTCATGATGCAGCAAGTTCTGGAACGAGACAATGCCTACAGATGGCTGGATTCAAGACCAGAAACCATAACGGGAAAAGAACACAGACCAGCTTATGGATCTGATGGTGATTATTTCTCAAAACCGAATACTGAGGAGATATTTGAAAGGGTATATCAAGTGATGAGTGAAAGTAATCCAACTAAATACCCATCCTTGTTTTAACGTAAATCATCTAAAATAAAATCAGGAGTTCTTACAACGTTACTTTTATTCAAAGCTCTGTCGTAGATGTAAAACTCTATCATTATCGAGTCATTACGAAACACAGTTCCGAATCCTGAGGAAATCATAGCGTAAGAAATTCTTCCGCTAAGTGCTTTACCAATATTATTTACATCAAATATCGGGAACCGAGCACTGAATGACTCAGGACAATTGATATTAGCTGAAAAAGCGTCATTTATATTTATATATTGACCGTTAATCTTTCGATAAATATCAATAAAGATATTCTTATTAAACTCATTTGGAACTACATAAAATGTATCAGCTACAGCTATAATGGAATCCCCGTTGTTGAAATATAAGGTGTCATATAAATAGTTTCTACAATTGTATGTCGGACGGGTATCTTCATCACTATAAAACTCAGGACTGGGTGAATTGTCGTAATCATTGATTTTATAGAAAGGGGGATCATATCCACTGCCACTAAAAGTAACAAATGTGAAATCACTATCCAGAATATAATCTTTGCTATGAAATGGTGGTGCTGTTTCCTCGTTTCTAAGACCTATGTCACCATCTCCGTCTTGAAATTCGAAGGTAAGCACTAAAGAATCACTCCTATCAGTTTCAACAAACCTAATATTAGAAAAATTAATTTTGGGTTCAGTTGGGAATTCGGGGGGATCAAAACATCCTGTTAATGTTGCAAATAGAACAAATGCCCCTATTATATTTTTGATTGAAGAATTCATTGTTAATTTGACATATAAAATAATGCTAACCCCTATATTCAACTAATGTCTTTTCGTGATAGTTTCATGGTTAATCTGGAAAGTACAGACGAATCTAATTTTGAACAAAAATCATTAGATCTTTTCAACTATCAATATAAAACAAATAGAGTTTATAATGAGTACTGTAATTACCTTAATAAAACTCCAAAAAATGTAAAAAAGTTGTACGAGGTACCTTTTTTGCCGATTTCTTTTTATAAAAATCACATAGTTAAATCTGGGGAATGGAAAGAAGAATATGTTTTTAAATCAAGCGGGACAACAGAATCAGGAAAAAGTAATCATTTTATAAGAGAAATAACTTACTATTTAAATATCTCTTTTAAGATATTCAGTTCGCACTTCCCGGACATTTCAAATTATATCCTTTACGGACTTGTGCCTTCTTATCAGGAACAGGGAAACTCCTCTCTGATTTATATGATTGATCACATAATGAAATATTCAGAGCCTAATTCCGGATACTTTCTAAACCAAGATGATGAGCTTCATAATAGTCTTTTAGCCAATAATGACAAGAATAAAATCCTTTTTGGGGTTAGCTATGCACTCTTGGATTTTGCCTCTAAGTATCCTGAAGAATACAAAAATCTCATAATCATAGAAACGGGAGGAATGAAAGGCCGTAAAAAGGAAATGACCCGGGATGAACTTCATGAAAACTTATTAAAAGGATTTAAATCAAATACTGAAATCCTATCTGAGTATGGGATGAGTGAGTTAACGTCACAAGCTTATTCTTTACAAGGAGGAGCTTTCTCTCCACCAAATTGGATGAAGGTTTTGATTAGAGATATCAACGATCCATTTAGCTTATTACAAGTTGGAAGAACCGGTGGTATAAATATTATCGACTTAGCAAATATTGACAGTTGTGCATTTATAGAAACGATGGATTTAGGTAAACTTATTGATAATCAGATGTTTAATGTATTAGGTAGATATGACAACTCTGATATTAGGGGCTGTAATCTTCTTCTAAATATTTGAATTTTATAACAATAATTCAAAAAAGAAGTTGTTTTACTGTTATCTAACCTGTATTTTTGATAGTATAGTTTTTGGAAAATAATAATCTAGCACCAAAATGAAGTTGAAGTTAATCATAGTTGCGTTAATATTTGTTGGTTTAAGTGCATGCACTCAAAGAACATGTCCTACTTACGCTAAGAAAGATGCACCGAAAGAAGTTAAAGAAGATAAGACCAGACTTTAAAATCCGGAATATTTCTTTACATCACCCTCTGTTATTATGTTTTCTGACATAATAACAAGTCTTTCCACCACATTTCTTAGTTCTCTGATATTACCAGTCCAATCGTATTCTCTAAGTGTTTCCAATGCTTTTAGTTTAAGAGACTTGGGTTTTGCTCCGTACTCTTTTGCTATTTGATCAAGAAAGTGATTTACCAATAGTTCAATATCTTCTTTCCTTTCACGTAATGATGGAACTTTAATTAAGATTACACCCAATCTGTGATATAAATCCTCGCGGAATTTATTTTGCTTTATCTCTTCTTTTAAGTTCTTGTTTGTCGCAGCAACAACCCTTACATTGACTTTTATTGACTTATCTCCTCCTACTCTGGTGATTTGATTTTCCTGTAATACACGTAATACTTTTGCCTGTGCTGATAAACTCATATCACCAACCTCATCTAAGAAGAGTGTTCCGCCATCTGCCTGTTCAAATTTCCCAATTCTTTGTTTGTGAGCAGAAGTAAACGACCCTTTCTCATGTCCAAAAAGTTCGCTTTCTATAAGTTCAGATGGTATAGCAGCACAATTAACTTCTACTATTGGTTTATTTGATCTATCACTGTATTCATGCAATCCTCTAGCCACCAGTTCCTTGCCAGTTCCATTTTCTCCGGTAATCAAAACTCTCGCATCGGTTGGACCTACCTTTTCAATCATTTCCTTCACCTCCTTGATAGCTTTTGATTCACCAACTATTTCATAAGATTTACTGATCTTCTTTTTTAGTTGTTTGGTTTCCTTTTGGAGATTAGAATTATTAAGAGCATTTCTTACGGTCAATAGCAGCCTATTCAAATCCGGTGGCTTTTGAATAAAATCAAATGCTCCTTTTTTTGTAGCTTCAACAGCAGATTCAATTGTTCCGTGTGCTGAAATCATAATGAAAGGCACTTGAATGTCCTCTTCATAAACTGCATTCAATAGTTCCATACCGTCCATTTTGGGCATCTTTATGTCGCATAGAACCAGGTCAATTAATTTATCTTTAAGAATTTCGAAAGCTTCTGAACCATCCGATGCTTCAGTGATATCGAATTTTTCAAATTCTAATATTTCTTTTAACGTTTCGCGAATAGCTTTTTCGTCGTCAACTATTAATATTTTGGACATATTCCTGTTTTATATTTAGAACAAGCAAAATACAAGCCATAAGCCGGGTTCTGTATCAAAATTAGCAAGCTAATCCTGATTGTTCATCATTTATCTAGCCCTAAAATCACTTTCAGGGTCTATCGATCTACCCATTCGAAAAGAGCGAGTAACTCTTATAATTCGAACCTATTTGATCTTTCAACCCACAAGGTTTACCCTGCTACTGGCGTCACCGTCAGCACGGTAAGCTCTTACCTTACCATTTCACCCTTACAATGATGACTCGCATCAATGCGGTATATTTTCTGTGGCACTTTCTATATTAGAAATTCTAATATCTTCCTGTTAGGAAGTGTGGTACTCTATGTTGCCCGGACTTTCCTCTACAATAAAATTATGTAGCGATGAACTGGCTTGCATTGTAAAATTAAGTAATTGAAATGAAAGTCTATTGGACCGCTGACAAGGATTCTTTATATGTATCAATTGCCCTTTGTCTTGCAAACTTATGTTCAACTATTTCATTGACATATTGATCTGTCCCAAACTCCGGGACCCATTTTTTTATGTACTTCTTATCCTTATCAAATTTATCTGCCTGAGAGTAAGGGTTGAAAACTCTAAAATAGGGTTGCGCATCTGTTCCTGTACCTGCAGCCCATTGCCATCCCCCATTGTTGCTGGCAAGTTCATAATCAAGTAGTTTGGAGGCAAAATACCTTTCTCCCCACTGCCAGGGAATCAGTAGATGTTTAGTAAGAAAACTAGCGGTAATCATTCTTACTCTATTATGCATATACCAGGTCTGATTGAGCTCCCTCATACCTGCATCAACAATTGGATAACCTGTCTTTCCTTCACACCAGGCCTTAAACTGCTCTTCATCATGCCTCCAGTTTATGTGATCGTATTGAGGCTTAAATGCTTTTTCTTGAACATGAGGAAAACTGTCTAATACCATTGAATAAAAATCTCTCCAAATCAATTCATTCAACCAGGTATCAGACCATTCTTCTCCAATCTTAACTGCTTTTCTAATACTTATAGTACCATGTCTTAAATGGATTCCTAACCTGCTGGTTCCATCAATAGCGGGAAAATTTCGGTTTTTTCCATAGCTCTTAATTAATTGAGCGTTAAACTCACACTTTGGAATTTCAACTTCAGATTTTTTGAAGCCAATTTCAGTTAATGATGAAATGGAAGAAATCCCATGCTCAAACCACTTTGCATTTCTTAAATCAACACTGTATTCTGTCAGCTTTGTATTTCCATATTTTTCAAGCCAGCTGTTTTTATAAGGTGTAAAGACTTTATAAGGTGTTCCTGAGTTTGTGAGTATTTCATTACTCTCATAAATCACATGATCCTTAAACGATAAAAACTGAGCTCCGTAATTTTTACAAAGCTTTTCTATCTCATGATCTCGTTGCTTTGCATAAGGCTCATAATCTCTATTCGTGAAAACATAATTAACATTAAATTCCTCGAAAAGCTCTTTATAGATTTCTATTGGTTTACCATATTTTATTATCAGCGAACCACCTCTTTCAGCCAATTTCTTTTGGATATCATTCAGCATATCAAATATGAACCCAACTCTCGGATCAGCCCGATCATCAAGATCATTTAAAATATCCGTATCAAAGATGAAAAGAGGAAGAATAGGCAAACCTTCTTTAATTGCATGAAATAAGCCTGTATTATCCTCTAAACGAAGGTCTCTCCTAAACCAAAAAATACTAATTTGATCATCCATGAAGTTTAAACCTCTAAAACGGAATTAAGTTTTTAATCCATATTTTCAGTTTTAGATTCTTCTTCTTTTCTGCGAATTGCTTCTATTCTTTTATTTTTAATTAGTTCACTGAATTCATTAAAAGATGTAATATGCTGAATGCTCAGTCCTGTTTCGTATACTCCCTGAGATTGATTTGCGGACAATTGTTGTTCTCTGGTAAATGCCCTTGCTCTCAACTTTCCGTCTTCAGTTAAAATGTATTCCACCTGCCAGTTTCCAACAATGTTTGCTGCTGAGCTACTGGTGGCTTCAGGTACAAGGTTTCCCCACCTCGTGACTCTCAATCGACCATCCAGGAAGGTATATGCCAACCTTAACTGAAAGGTATTGAAAGTATTGTCATCCATACTGGCCAGATCAAGACTTACTTCCAAATTGTCATCAACCTGACTTAGCCAATAGGAAAGCTGGTTACTCACAAATTCACTTACACTGGATTCAATAAAATCTGAATTTCCAACTGCAAAACTTTGTTGCGGAGAAAATTTTCTCAACATTAACAGACTAAACACCTGACGTTTCAATTCTTCTGCATTTGAATCAGAGTTTATTGATTGAATAACTCTATTCCATTCTGGATCAACTACCTGATTTTCCAATTCTAAACTGAAATCTATTGTAGGACTTAGCATTGGACCAACCAGATTTAGTACTACTAATACTGGTTGTCTTTGAGAACTTACCCTGTTTACGGATTGCTCAGGTTGACTTCCATCTGATTGAGCAGCAGAGGAATATATATCGGGTTGGTAATCTGCAAGGCTTGCCAACTGACGATAGGTAGCTTCAATATTTAGGATACCATCATAAGGGTCTCCAAGCCAGTTAATTGTACTACCACTCCTGATATTGAATTCCTTATTTATAAAACTAGATGTAAAATTATAAGCACCTTTTGTTATTTCTATTCCACCAAATAATTCAACATCTCCCTCTCTGTTTATTGTTAATTGTAAATTACCATTTCCATTTCCTCTGATAATATCCCCGGTCCTTGGATCAAATATCATCTCAACATAAGCTTCATCTGTAACATTCACATTCATATTAATCCTGATGCCTGTGTATTTTTTTACATCAGGCATATCCTTGGTATCTTTTGACTTTAGGTTGACAAAGTCTATAAATTCACTTTGAAGTACTTCAGATTTATTTCCAATCGGTAAATAAAGCTTTGAATTTGCTCTGGTTGTAAGTTCAGTGTCAATAATCAAATCTTCTGTAACCCCTTTGATACTAATGTTACCATCTCCATAAATTCGACCATAATAGTAATTATTATCTTTTGAGTTAGTATTGAGCAATTCAAAATTTGCAAAAGACATTCCCATGTTTAAATTAAATTTTTTAAAATATTCATGCCCTATTTGTCCGCTCAATGTAGCTCGATGATTGAATCTGTCAGTTATTCTTACATTTTGAAACCTAATAAACTCCGGTGTAATATTTACCGGACCTTCAAAACTATAATCCGTTTTAAGATAACCTACTGAAGCTACGCCATTAGTTATATCTGCTACACCATAAAGTTCTGGTCTTTTTAAGGTACCACAGAGGTCAAATGTGCCATTTACTTCACCATTAATATTTGTGAAAACATTTTGTAAAAACGGCTGAATAAGCTTTAAACTGGCATCAGTCATATCGATCTTCATATCAATATTTGAACTATTTTCTTTAGGCGTCAATGATCCAAAAATATCCAGTGTTTCTATACCATCTCGCTCCATTAAAAAATTCAAACTCAAATATTTGTATGTGTTGTCCCAGTTTGTGGAACCCGAAAAATTACCAATTAAATAATCATCATAAATTAAAGAATCAATTTTTACATTGGATATGAATTCAATAGGATCTGAAGCCCTATTTCGTTGTATTACGGATTTAGCAGTTAAGATCCCATTATATTCACCCGGAAGTATTACTGAAAAGTTTATCAGATCGAACTCTCTGAATTCAAATTCAAGATTTGTTAGCAAAGTGTCAGAAAACTCACCACCTAAAGAAAAATATTGCTGATTTTGATTTAGATTAAAGTTATCAAACTTAGCATAACCAGGCTTAATTACTACCTGATTCTGATCATTTAAATTCCAAAATCCAGAGAATGCAAATAATTCAAAATTGGTGAAATGAACGAGTATACTATCAAGATTGAAACTCAGAATAGAATGAGTATAAAGTCTATTTTTAGTATTTTTTTGATTTAAACTAAAGTCTGCGTTTATTTTATTCTTATACCATACTATTTCTGTAAATAAATCTTCTGTTTCACTAAGCAAATCCCATTTTTGATCTTTTGATTCTATTATAGCCACCGCTAAAACCCCAGTCGTATCTATTTCCTTGGTTGCGTAAATGTCAATAAGATTCTCCGTAAAAATTCTGTCTCCAAATATGATCGAATCAATTTCAGTATAAATAGATATACTGGTGGATTTTCTGTAGCTATAGCTAAATTCAATATCGGTGCTATCTGAAATTATTACTGGTGATTCTAAGATTTTAAGATAAGGTTTGATATTATTTGCCTCAATTACGAGGTCTGCATGATATTGCTTTCCCGAATCTATTTCCAAATCAGTATAATAGCTTCGGACACTATCGAGTTCTTTAGTAAATAATTGAATATACTCCCTAATAGATGCAGGAACATCTTTTATAAGATCAGTGAGATCAAAATTACCTGTTAATTCTGCTTTGATTCCTGATGCTAATACAGAATAAGATTTATGATTTGGGTCTTCTGTATTGGCAATTAACTTAAATGAATCAAATTCTTCTGCATTGTCTCTATTCCATACTTTAGTGTCAAAGAATTCTACTTTTCCCTGCATACTGTCAAGATTTGAATTTTGTAAATCAGCGCTAAATCTTGACTGAATTTCAATAGGTGTTTTTGAGATATTTAAACCGTATAAATCCGCATGATTTATATCTAACTTGAAGTCGATAAGTTCTACATTGGATTTGAAATCAATTGTTCCTGAAGCTTCAACGTCAAGAAGTGTGTCTTTGACTGTAATACTCCCTGAAAAAAACTGGGATGACAATATCCCATTTGCAACAATGAGTTCATAATCTGTTCCGTAGATCTCAGAATTTGCCAGTTTGGCTTCTAAAAAAAGATTTGCTGATTCAGGAGTTATACCCTGACCTTTTATATTACCATTAAAATTTATTCTTCCAAAATATGGGTTAGGAACAATACTATTAACATTCAGATCATTGATCTCAAGTTGCCCATTATAGATTATTTTGCTTCTTGAATTTATATTTTTCAGGTTTATATCAGATGAGACCAATCCTTCACCAATAGTAAAGTCACCATTTGCCACAAAATCTGAAATAAAGCCTTGTATATCACCCGAAAACCTGACTTGTTCAATTCCCAACGTATCAGATTTCAAGTATCTGTTTATGTCCTGATTGGAGAATTCAGAATTGGAAAATGAAAGGTCAAAAAATGTATTATCCAAATCTGGAAGACCATCTATATATCCTCTACCAGTTATGCTAGATCCTAAAGAGGTTCTTAAATTCAATTGTTCAATTCTAAAACTGGATATAGTTCCATTCGTTTTTAAATCAAAATAGAATATTTCAGGGATTGTCCCTTTTGGAGAAAATAAAGTAATATCCTTAGGGCTGATATATGAATCATATGTGTTAATATCAAGCGAAACAAGATTTATAAAATCGGAAAGATCATTTAATGAATTATAATTAAGAGTAATCTCATCATTGATATTTGAAAATGGTGTCTCCAATTTCAAATTAGAAAAGCTCATAGCTCTTGAATCCAATGCAAAATCACTGGAAAAACTTTCTATTTTCAAATCAGTTTTTCGATCTAATCCTGAAAGTTGATTGACTTTGATATTGATTGAATCCTTGAACAAATAGAAATATTCTGTTTCGATGCTATCTAGCTTCAGACTAAAATGATTATAATCGAATCTACCATCTATAATTGAATCTTTTGTAGCATCTGCATAGACAAAATCCAAAGAATTGAAATCTATTTTGCCAATAAACAATGCTTTGGATTTTGAACTATCAGCATTATTTGTTTTGAAGGAATTTGCAAACTCTGTTATGTTTATGGAGTTTAATGTGTCATATTTCCTTAAAAAAAGTGATGCATCAGTAAGATATACTTCTTTTAACAGGATATCACTTTCATTTATAAGATCTGGTAAAAAGAAATTTACTTTTAATAAAGGGACGTTGATCATTATACTATCTCTAAAGTCATAAATCTCTACGTCCTTAAGCTCTAATTCATCAAACCAACTTAATTCTATATCAGAAAACTCTATTCTATGATTAGATATTTTTACAATTTGATTCTTTGCGAAAACTGCTATTTCCTTTTTGACTACAGGAATCCGTACAAAAAGAAACAGAAAGCCAGTTAAAAGAATTAGCGAGAGAAGCAACCACTCAATGAATCTAAAAATATGCTTGTATATCTTTGTCATTTACTATATCAACCCTCCCGATGGATACATATATCTTAGGAATTGAGTCATCATGTGATGAGACATCTGCATCAATCTGTCATAACGGCAAAATACTTAATAATATTATTGCTACGCAACAGATACATATTAATTATGGAGGAGTTGTTCCTGAATTGGCTTCCAGAGAGCACCAAAAAAATATTATACCAGTCGTAGAAGCAGCACTTAAACAGAGTAATATAAGACTAAATCAACTCAATGCTATAAGTGTAACTCAGGGCCCGGGCCTTCTGGGTGCACTGTTAATTGGCTACACATTTGCCAAAACATTAAGCTATTCACTTGGAATCCCTTTTATCAATGTACACCATATGAAAGCACATATTGCGGCGCATTACATTGATGAACCTAAGCCGGAGTTCCCTTTTTTATGCTTAACCGTAAGTGGAGGACACACACAAATAGTAAAAGTATTAAATCATACAAGTCATGAAATAATTGGAACCACGATAGATGACGCTGTTGGAGAAGCATTTGATAAAGGTGCTAAGTTATTGGGTTTACCATATCCAGGTGGCCCTTTAATTGATAAAACAGCTCAAAAAGGTAATCCTAATATGTACACTTTCTCTGAATCAAACATACCTGGATATGATTTTTCATATTCGGGAATCAAAACCAGTTTGTTGTATTTCTTAAGGGAGAAATTAAAAACAGATAAAGATTTTATAGAAAACAACATAGCGGATTTATCTGCCAGCTATCAAAAATCTTTAATTAACATGCTTTTAAAAAAAATAATTAAAGCAGCAAATGATCTGAAAATTAAAAATATAGCATTGGCTGGTGGAGTTTCTGCAAACACTGAATTAAGAAAAAGAGTTGAAAATGAAGGTAAAAAAAGAAATTGGAAAGTTTTTATTCCAAAGTTTGAATATTGCACAGATAATGCCGCAATGATAGCTATGGAAGGTTATCATCAATATCTATTAGGGAATTTTGGTGAGTTAAAAGACCAACCAAAACCCAGAATGAGTTTTGAAGATTGAAATAATACAAATTAAATGGCTGATAAAAATAGATTTTCTAATAATATAAGGGTCAAAAACAGGAAGGCTTCCTACGAATATGAATTCATAGATGTTTTCGACTGTGGCATTACTTTAAAGGGAAGTGAAATAAAATCTATACGTGAAGGCAAAGTCTCTCTTCAGGAAGGCTATTGTTATTTTAGTAAACATGAACTATTCATTAAAGGCATGAATATAAGTCCTTATAAAGAGGGCACGTATGCTAATCATGATCCGGTAAGAGAGAGAAAGCTACTATTGAAAAAGAAAGAATTGGAAAGGTTAAAGTCAAAATCTGAAGAAAAAGGACTTACCATTATACCTACTGAGATCTACATAAACTCAAGAGGTTACGCAAAACTTAAAATTGCTTTAGCCAGAGGTAAAAAACTCCATGACAAAAGAAACTCATTAAAGGAAAAAGATATAAATAGAGAAATTAAAAATCTTGTTGGATGATTATGGATCAGGTTTTAGTCTTAAATCAAGATTATTCACCTTTGACTGTTTGCTCCTTGGAGCGTGCTTTCATACTTATTTATTTACGAAAGGCTGAATTGATAAGTGAAATAAAAGAAAAAAAACTCAGATCAGTAGAAAATTCATACCCTTATCCTTCAATAATCAAAATCAATAAATATGTTAATGTACCTTATCGAGGTGTTGTTCTAACAAGGCATAATGTATTCAAACGAGATGAATTTAGGTGTCAATACTGTGGGGTCAATAAAGATCTTACACTTGACCATTTAGTACCTAAATCAAAAGGAGGAAAATCTTTATGGACGAACCTTGTTACAGCGTGTAAACATTGCAATGCAAAAAAAGGTGATTATACACCAGAAGATGCAGGTTTGAAATTGACAAAAAAACCCGTAAGACCATCTTATATAATGTTTCTTAAATCAAAAAACGGTAAAACCCGGGAGGATTGGTTACCGTATTTAGAACCAAAAGCATATTCACAATGAAATACCTGACAATTTTAGTTTTATCTGCAACTCTTATTTCATGCATATCTAATGAGGAAAAAGAATTTAATAAAGATGAATTGATAGAATCCATTCAGAAAGAAATGAATGATTTGGATGAAAGAATTGCAGAATTAAAAAGGGATTCAAAGGAACTTAAAGATGATGCTAAGTATCAATTGGAAGAAGCGATGGATAAACTTCAATCTGAAAAAAAGAAATTAAATAAGGAAATTCAAAAGACTAAACGTTTATCCGAAAAGGAATTAAAAAAAATGAAAAAGGAAGTTGATAAGTTATCCGATGAAGTTAACGATGCAAAGGAGGAGTTCATGCAATTAATTAAAGAGATGCAGGAAGATCAGAAATAAAAAAAGAGGCTGTCTCAAAAGTAATTGAGATGGCCTTTTTATTTTCATTC
>CAYTFO010000030.1:0-10996 GCA_964437135.1 uncultured Roseivirgaceae bacterium
TCTAAATATGTTGAATATCATAGTATTTAAGCTCAATATCCTTGAATTTTGTAATAGTTAAATAAAAATTCATGGACTCAAAGAACTTACACCCCGAATCATTAATGATGTCTTATGGCTATAACCCTCAATGGTCAGAGGGAGCTGTCAAGTGTCCTATTTTTCAAACATCAACATTTGTGTTTGATTCTGCGGAAAAAGGTAAAGCATTTTTTGAAGTAGCCTACGGACAAAGAGAGAAAAAACCTGACGAAAAGCTGGGACTTATTTACAGCAGGCTAAATAATCCGGATTTAGAAATATTAGAAAACAGATTAGCTCTTTGGGATAAAGCTGAAGATTGTGCTGTTTTTGAAAGCGGAATGTCTGCTATATCTTCTACTTTACTTGAGTTTTTAAAACCTGGTGATTTATTGATCCATAGTGCTCCATTATATGGTGGAACAGACCATTTTATAAAACACATTCTCAATAGATACGGAATTCTCACTCAGGAATTCAACGCAAAGACTTCAAAAGAAGAAATGATTGAACTCATCAGTCATTCTAAAGGTAACCCTGCTTTTATATATTTGGAAACTCCAGGCAATCCAACTAACGATTTGATTGATATCGAAATGTGTGCAGAAGTTGCCAGACATTTCTCAACAGAAGAAAAGCCAGTGTATGTTGCTGTTGATAATACCTATATGGGGCCTTTGTGGTCTCATCCACTTGATCATGGAGCTGATTTAGTGATATACAGTGCTACAAAATACATCGGTGGACATAGCGACGTAATTGCAGGTGCTTGTCTGGGTAGTGAAGAACTAATTGTAAGGGTAAAAGGTTTTAGAACATTCGTTGGGAATATGGCAGGACCATGGACAGGCTGGTTGCTAATGAGAAGTCTCGAAACACTGAAAGTCAGGATGGAGCAGCAAACCAGAAATGCACAGTACATTGCTGAACGTGTTAAAGATCATCCGGCAGTAGAAGGAGTTCATTACTTGGGCCTGATCAAAGAATCAGATCCTCAGTATAAAATTTACAGAAAACAATACAGTGCACCCGGTGCTATGCTTTCTTTGGATATTGTTGGTGGGGAAGAAGAAGCATTTAAGTTTTTAAACAGCTTGAAACTTGTAAAGCTGGCAGTTAGTCTGGGTAGCACAGAAAGTCTTGCTCAACATCCTTTTACCATGACGCATGCGGATGTAGATTATGATGAAAAATTATCACTGGGAATTACTCCAAGTCTTGTAAGAATCAGTGTTGGAGTAGAGAATGCTGAAGACCTTTGGGGTGACTTAAAACAAGCGCTTGATAAAGTGCAGCAGAGTAGGTTAGTAGAGGTTTAAATATCAAAGTTTTTTAGATAATGAGCTCCTGATAATTACCTGTCAGGAGCTTTTTTTATGGACTGAAGCGATGAGGAATTATGGTACATGTCTTTAATAAATTTAAAAAAAAACAGAAAAATCACGAAATACTATTCTTTGAAATGTATTGTTAAATTAAATAACACTAACTGTTTGATAATTAATGCTTTATAGTACATTCAAATAGTCTGCCAAATAATATTTTGTCTCTATTTAGAATATACCATAAAATATTGTATATCAGCTAATTAAATAAATTTACTTAAAGTATAGGTATATTAATTTTATTAAATAACCTAATATGGTTATCTTTGATATAGTTAATGTGGATTCATGGCCAGAATTGTAAAACTTCTTGTAGAAAGCCCTCAGAAACTTGGCTTAAAAAAAGTTAAAAAAAGACGGAAACCCGATCCTGAAGATTTTGGACAACTCAACCTTTTTGATTCATCTAAGGTGGTAGAGTTTAATAAGGTAAAAGACTATTTTGAACAGGCCATTTTATTAGACGAGGAAGGTGATGATCAGGCTATTGAATTTTATGAAAGAGCAATTGAAAACGGACTGTCTGTAGCTGATTCTTACTGTAATATAGGCATCATATATTATCAACAAGAAGACAATGCAAAGGCTGTAAATTATTTCACGCAATGTCTCAAAGAAGAGCCCAGACATCATGAAGCACATTACAATCTGGGTAATGTTTATTCGGAGTTGGAAAACTTTGCGCTGGCAGAATTTCATTACAAATTATGTATCGAAATTGATCCGGAGTTTGCGAACTCTCATTACAATTATTCTTTACTGTTGACTTCAGAAAAGAAATACAAGGAAGCAATTCATTATTTAACTAATTACTTAACTCTTGCAAAAGATCAGGCAAACGAATCGCAATATAGTCTTTTGAATACACTAAAATCTTTCATAAAATGAGTACCACCACTTCAACCGAATTATTAAGACAACATTTTGAGAAACTAAAGAATAGTATTCCCGAAGTTTATGAAAAATCAGCTCATGTAGATGAAACTAATGAAGATAAGATGTTTGCTATAATTAAAAGATCTCTTTCAATTATAGAGGCAGTATATTTTCAAAACAGTGAAATGTTTACAGCATCAAGAGCTGAAGAATATGCTTTAATTATTGCTGATTTGAAAAAATTAGAATATAATTATACTGGAAATGTAGAACTATTAAATAAAGCAACGAAAGCTGCTATTTTAAGTGCTAAACTTCCTATGGAAAAGGCAAAAGGTAACAAGGAAAAAAGCAGTTCTACAGATACTTCGCGTAGAGCGATGTAAATCCCTTATAAAACCAATATAATATGATGGACTGCCGGGTTTAACCCGGCTTTTTTTTGAACAATATGCTGTATCATGTGGTATTGTCAAAGTGAAATATCTCAATCACAAAATATTATTGAATGAAAACAGCAGAGAGTGGGTTGTTTTTATTCATGGAGCAGGGGGTAATCTCAACACCTGGAAACATCAGGTTTCTTCATTTACTCAATATTTCAATGTTTTACTGATCGACCTGAGGGATCATGGAACATCCAAAAATATTATTCCCAATTATAAAACATACACTTTCGACATTATCATTTCAGATATCTGTAAGCTTTTGGATTTTCTTTCAATTACAAAAGCAAACTTCATATCACTATCTATGGGGAGCATGATTCTACAGAAATTGGCTTTATCCCGCCCTGACCTAATTAAATCAGCGATTTTTGCCGGAGGAGTTTTCAAAGTCAACTGGAAAATTATGGCCTTTGCAAATTTTGCTTTCTTAATGAATAAAATACTTCCTTACAAATGGATGTATTTGATTTTTAGTTTGATTGTTATGCCAAGAAAAAATCACCAGAAGAGCAGGCAGGTATACATTGAGCAATCTAAACAACTCTTGCCTTCTGATTACCAAAAATGGATTGGACTCTACAAAGAATTCAGAAGGGTATTAAATAGTTATTATTATAAATCTCCTGAGTATAGTGCAATGATCATTATGGGAAGCCAGGATCATATATTTCTTGAACCTGCAATAGCATATCATAATTATCACCCGAATACTTATCTGGAAATTATCCCTGATTGTGGCCACATTTGTAATATTGAACAGCCTGAGAAATTCAATAAGCTGGCTTTATCATTTATTAAAGAAAAAGTAACCAACAGCGATTTGAAAATGACAGGATCGTAAAGTATCTAAGCAAATTAGAAACTCATACTCTGTCCAATCTCCAAAAGTATAAGTTTCTTACCTGCTCTTTTTCTAAATAGTTCAACAGCCTGCTTAGTATTTATTTCTATTTCAGGAAACGTATTGTAGTGACATCCAATTACGTTGTCGCAATTTAGCATATCTGCTGCATGCATAGCATCATCTAGATCCATTGTGAAATTTCCTCCAATGGGAAGTATGAGCAAGTCAAACGAATAGAGCTCTCCAAACATCACAAGGTCAGAATGTAAAGCCGTATCACCAGCAAGAAAGATTGTTCGCTTATCCGTTTGAATTATATAAGAGCCTGCTACTCCTCCGTATTTACCATCAGGCATACTACTACTGTGAGCCGCCTGCACATATTTAACTGAGGTCTTTTCAGATAAATTTCTTTTCCCTCCGAGGTTAATTTTTATATTATGTTGACTCCCTTTATTTACCAGCCAGTTTATAACTTCATAGCAACTAATAATTTTAGCCTCATAATTTTGGGCAATTTCAATTGCATCTTCAACATGATCATTATGCCCATGTGTTATAAGCACATAGTCAGGTTTTATATCCTCTATATCAATATGTTTTGCGAGTTTATTTGATCTTATATAGGGATCAGATAGTAACTTAACGTCGCTTTCCAGTAGAAAGCAACTATGTCCGTAGTAGGTAATATCAATCATACATGATTAAATTAGTAATCATCAAAAAAAATTCAAATGAGACGGTTAAAAATATTAGGATGTGGAGATGCATTTGCAAATGGAGGTCGTCATACTACCTCATTTTTGGTCCATCAGGAAGGCAAAGGATTTTTAATTGACTGTGGTTCTTCAACACTCGTAAGGCTAAAGCAGGAGGGATTTACTGTTAAAAATATCAATACTATTTTCATTACTCATTTTCATGGTGATCATTATGGTGGATTACCATTTTTACTCATTTCAATGAAATTTGAAATTAATGATGGTCATAAACTCACGGTCATTGGGCCAGAAGGAATAAAGGAAAAGACCAGAAACCTTCAGGAGTCAATGTATCCGGGAACGGGAGTGCTTGTTGATGAATTAAATATTGATTTTATTGAATACAATATGTCATTGCAAAAATTAGAAGGTGTTTCTTTTCAGTCATACGCTGTTACTCATTCACCTCCATCAATACCTCACGGTATAAAAATAACCTGGGGCGGTAAATCCTTAGCGTTTTCCGGGGACACTGAGTGGGATGATAATTTGATAGAGTTGTCAAACAGTACCGAGATTTTTATCACTGAATGCAATAATTTGAAAATTGATTCACCGGGTCATTTATCTTTAAAAACATTAAGAGAGAAATTCGCAAAACTTAATACGGGAAAAGTCTTACTGAGCCATATGGGCCCTGAAATTTTAAGTGAGCAGGTTGGCGACGACTTCATAAAACTTAAAGATGGCTTTGAAATGGATTTATGGTAAAATTTAGCTGAGTTTGGTAACATACTCTTCTATAAATTCTGCCTTTCTTTTAAGTCGATATTGCATGACCCATCTTGGATGCGGGAGAGGAATTATCTCATCAAAAAAACCATACTTTCGATTGATCCAGTTAAGAAATTCAATATTTTTTCCCTTGCCAATGCTGTATGCTTTATTTGTGGAAATGGACATTTTCAATTGTTTTTCAATCTCATTTACGCAATATCTTTCAAATATCTTTTTATACCCTTTAATGTCATAGTAATTAAGATTTATATTATTTCTAATGTAACCCAATGGAGATACTGCAGAAATAAAGTACTTAGCATAAAATGCATTAACGCCTCCGAAGGTGTCAATCATTTCGTAAATAAAATTGGAAGATAGTTCTGCTCTTTTTTCTAGTTCATTGGGAATATCACAATTTCCCTGAAGTTTAATTGGGTCAGTAAATGGAACTCCCGTTACTCCGGCACCAAATCTTCCCGGATTAATGCCGAATAGTATTACCCTTTCATTCTTATCATTGTAGTATTTTTGATAAAATTTGCGGGCATATTGAAGTGTGATTGGCTCTTTGTAAGGATTTAATGTTATAACGTCGTCGGGCAATCCTTCAGGTGCTTGTAGTTCAGAATAATAGGAAATGATTTGATCGGAAAAACTCATAATATCTAGTTGGCAGGAAAATTACTATATTTTATAATAAACAAACCTTTTGGTGTTTTAAGTCAGTTTACTGAAGAAAACAATAACCCAGGATTGTCGTCGCTATTTAAACTTCCAAGGGATGTATATCCTGTAGGAAGACTTGATCTTGACAGTGAGGGCCTTCTTATCCTGACAAATGATCGGAAACTAAATAGTAAGTTACTAAATCCAAAAAACAAACACTCTAAAACCTATTGGGTGGAAGTTGAGGGAATACCTACACAGGAATCTTTGGAAATGCTGGAAAAAGGTGTGACAATAAATTTAAAAGGCAGGAAACATCAAACAAGTCCTGCTAAAGTCACTAAAATAAATAATCCAGATCTGGAAGAAAGGTCAGTTCCTGTAAATCGATTAAAACATCCTGAAACCTCATGGCTAGAAATTACAATAACTGAAGGAAAAAACAGACAGGTCAGAAGAATGACTGCTACAGTAGGGCACCCCACTTTGAGGTTGATCAGGGTTGCCGTAGAGGATTTAAAACTAGGGTCTTTGAAACCAGGAGAGATAACTCAGATTTCTGAAAAATCAATTATGAAGAAACTGAATATTAAATCTTCTCCAGACTAAATATATAAAATCCGTCTTCCACATATTCTTCTACATTTAGCTTGTTTTTAGTTAGAGTATTGATTTTCCACTCAAATGACTCAAGATAATTATCCTCGGCGTCAAATAGATCAATAACTATATAAAAGTCGGTCACATCTTCTTCTCCATCAAAATATTTATCTGCTTCAATAAACCAATTGCCATAATATCTCTCTTTATTCGAATATTGATCATAAAACAGTGTGTAATCAGGGAAAAACTCAATTAAATCGGCTTTGAAATCATCCAGCACATCTTCATTGAATAATTTGCGGTCATGATCAAATTTTGCTTTTACTATTCGCCATTTACCCTCAAGTTTTGTTTCTCTTCTTTCAATCATTTCTTCTGTTGAACAAGAAAAAAGCAATCCTAATGTTAATATGGTCAATATGATACGTGACATGTATATTATAAAACAATAATTTTGCCAATTATTAGAATGTGATTCAAACCTTTCCTTAAAGAATAAAAATGATGATCAGAATTATCCAATTTTTGTTAAATTATATGATTGCTACACTACTTTTTGTAGGTTGTAGTGAAACTTCTAAAAGTGTCACCAATATGCTATCTGAATCTGTTCACTCGAGAGAAATAAATACCCCAGAATGGATAAATGATGCGGTTATTTACGAAGTCAATATCCGACAATACACACCAGAGGGTACTTTTAGTGCTTTTTCGAAGCATCTTCCACGCTTAAAAAATTTGGGAGTGAAGATTATTTGGATAATGCCGGTACATGCGATAGGCCAGAAAAAAAGAGCTGGTAAATTAGGAAGTTATTATTCGGTGAAAGACTATTATTCTATAAATCCGGAATTTGGCGATGAGAAGGACTTCAAGGAACTGATCAGTAAGATTCATGAAAATGAAATGTATGTAATCATTGACTGGGTTCCTAATCACACTTCCTGGGATAATAATTTGGTAAATGAAAATCCGGAATATTACCAAAAAAATAGAAATGGTGATTTCCAAATCCCTGTAGGTACTCCATGGAATGATGTGATTGCATTGGACTATAAAAATGACGGCTTAAGAGCATATATGAAAACAGCGATGAAACACTGGGTAAGTCAATATGATATTGATGGATTTCGTTGTGACGTCGCGGGATACATTCCTATAGATTTCTGGAGAGAGATAAGATACGAATTGGATCAGATAAAGCCAGTTTTTATGTTGGCAGAGTGGGAAGATCAGTTAATGCACGAGGCATTCGAGATGACCTATGCGTGGGAGTTAGAAAGTATTTTTCAACAAGTGTATGCAGGTAAGAAAGATGCTTCAGCTATTTATGAATATATAAGTAAGGTTTACAATGTTTACGATATTGATGAATTAAAAATGAACTTTACAAGCAACCATGATAAAAATTCATGGGAGGGAAGTGTTTTTGAGAGGTTTGGAAAAGCAGCAGAGGTATTTGCAGTTTTCACTTATTTGAATCAGGGGATGCCATTAATTTATTCCGGACAGGAAGTCGGAAATAGTAAGCAACTTCCATTTTTTGAAAAGGACTCGATAGAGTGGGGAGATCATCCCTTTAATGCACTTTATAGTCGATTATCTAAGTTGAAAAAAGACAATAAAGCTTTATGGAATGGAAAATCAGGAGGCAAACTCATTCCATTTGAAACTCCTTTACCCAATCAATTGGTGGCGTTTAGCAGGGAAAAAGACGGTAATAAAGTTCTTGCTGTGTTTAATTTTAGTGATAAATCAGTAAATACAAAGATGACTTTTGAGGGGGAGTTTGGAAATTACAAGTCTTTTAAAAACCGTTCTTCATACACTATTGATCAAAATTTCCCTCTGAAGCTTAAACCCTGGGGATATGAAGTCCTAATAGCTCGCTAATTTCTTGTTCTGGTGATATTTGAAATAAACTCAAGTATTTTTCTAAAGTAGTCATTTAATAGCGTCCAGTATAAAAAGACTGTCAATAGCCACATTACAGTTACATTAAACCAAACAGTGTCAAACTTTAAATTACCAAAGATTTTTACTGGTGAATAAAAATGGGCTCTGCCATAGTTAGATAGAGGTAAAGTATAGATAGGGTCTTTTTTCTGTATATACAGATCACCTCCATCATAGACCCTTATTATGTTTGCTCTGTTTAAAACAACATCTGATAGACTTTCATTAAAGTGATCTCGTTTCAACTGCAGTAACTCATCTTCACCCGATTCTTCTATCATTCGAGAGTATAAACTATCATTAGGATTGATCTTACCTGATTCTATGTCTTCTTTATTTATTTCATAAAAACTTTCTTGTCCAAATTGATTTACAAGGCTCAGGTAAATTGAATCTTTTTCTTTTGAAGCCCTGTCGTTTCTTGACTGAAACTCCTCATTGATTCTTTCTATATATGCCAGAACTCTATTTCCAATCGACTGGTTGAAATACTCAGGATACAAAGAATTGATAAGAGGAAACTCAGTTACATTAAATTGTTTAGAGATGAATTGAAGTTGATTTCTGAGCAATTCAAACTTACCGGGGTATTTACCCTTATTTTCAACCTTTATAAGGTTTTTAGTTAAAGTTTCAAGTTTTGGAATTATATAAACACTTTGAAATGAAGATTCACTTAATTGTTGATCTACATCAAAAAAGTACTTCTGATAATCATTATGTTTAAATTGAGAAATTGCCAATGCTTCATATGACCATCTGGAAACCATTAAATCACCAACTACCGGAACATACTTTTTATTAGTAAAACTAGGATTAAGATCGTCAAACTTGATCATTGCGCCCCCTAGTAGAAGTTGGGGGACGAGTATAAAGGGGATAAGAATGTAAATCGCAATTATTGAATTTAAAGCTGAAGAAATATTAAGCCCAACAAGGTTTGCAAAGCACGAAGTAGTAAAAATTATAACCCAATATTCCCAAATACCGCTATCAATTTCCAGAATCCAGGAACTTATCAATACAAAGGTCATGGTCTGTAATGCTGATAAACAGAATAGCCAGAATATTTTACTATTCAAATAAGACATTCTGCTGAGATTAAGAAATGATTCACGTTCAAGTATTTTTCGGTCTTTGAATATTTCCTCAGCGCTGACCGACATACCCATAAAAAGAGAAACAACTACCGCCATGAATAAAAACACAGGGAAGTTTTTATTTTCAGAAAAGATGTATTCTGAATCATGAACATACTTTGAGAAATAGCTAAGTATAAACGCTAAAAAAGGTGCTTCTAAAGCGTTGATAAGAATGTATTGCTTATTAGAAAGCTTTGAAATAAAATTCCTTCTGCTATAAATTCTCCATTGTTTTAGTTTGGATGGAATACTAAAATTAGAAGGAGGGAGTCTTTCATTGAATCGGATTCTTTTTAAGTTTTTTTCAATATTTTCCCGATACTTAATGTACCAGGATCTTGGAGCAACTTTACGATTCGCTATTTCTCTTCCCTGGTCATCAATTTCTTTTGCTTCGATAATTTCAAGAATTTGATCAGGTATCACGTTTCCACATCGTGGGCATTCACTTTCAGCCGCATTTACCTGCATACTCATCGTTTTGAAGTAAACGATGGCATCAATGGGGTTTCCATTGTAAATGGGGAATCCACCTTTATCCAGTAACCAAAGTTTGTCGAGAAGTTTGTAGATCTCTGATGAGGGTTGATGAATAATGGCTATAACCAATTTACCTTTTCTTGCTAGATCTTTTAGCAGCCACATTACTTTAAGAGAATCGGTAGATGAAAGCCCGGAGGTAGGTTCATCAACAAATAATACCGAAGGCTCTCTCATCAGCTCCAGAGCAATATTCAGTCTTTTTCTTTGTCCACCACTAATGGTTTTATTTAAGGGATCACCAACTTTCAGATCTTTAATGTCTTCCAGATCAAGATCTTTGAGTACTTTATCAACTGTATTTTTCAATAAACTGGGTGAAAAGTCACTGAAACAGATCCTTGCATTGAAATATAAATTTTGATAAACTGTCAGTTCTTCAAAAAGTAAATCATCTTGTGGAACATAACCAATAACTCCTTCTCGGCCTGCTCTGCCAATTGAGTAGCCATTTATGTGAACCCTGCCAGAAGTTGGGTCAATCTTACCATTCAATAAATTCAGAAGAGTAGATTTTCCTGTTCCACTACCACCCATGATCCCTACAAGATTTCCTGATTCTTCTGAAAAATTGAAAGTCTGAATTCCATTGGTACTGTTTTTAAAGTGAAACATGAGGTCTTCACCTGTCATTACAATTTTGACCTTGGACTTTTCCTTTAAAAACTGTTTAGTAATTTCAGTCTCATAAATAGACTTAATATTTGGTCCTTTTATGATTGCTCCAGGCCTAATGAAATAGCTCTTTTTGGTGCTTACTTTATTTCCTTCAAGATATAGATTGAGTGGACCATCATAACGAAATATATATTCATCAACGCTTTCTATATATAGCACGAAAATTCTCCCAAAGAGATTTTCGATATACATATGATGATATTTTGTGCTTCCGGGAACTTCGGCCTTCTTCTTTCGCATCATCCATGCTACTTCTTCCGGCCATTCAGTCATTCTATTATCGATAATCAATCCATTGGAATATCTTACTTTCTCAGCTTCAGGATTGAAAACAAATGGGATGATATCTTCTACC
>CAYTFO010000030.1:11006-15720 GCA_964437135.1 uncultured Roseivirgaceae bacterium
CCTTATGATTAAGATTGAAGTTCATTGCTACTAAAGAAGCAAATTCACTTTCTTTATCACTTATTTTCCCATCTGCCCGAATTAATTCAAGCAGTTCTATAAATACTAAAATCCTGGATGCCTGATTTAATTCCTTATTGATCTGATTACAAATCTTTGCTATTTGTATTATTGAGGTAGAGTCAATTCCCAGCTCATGATCTCCACTAGGGTTATTGTTTGCTTCCTTATAAAAGGATAGATAATCGTAAAATAAATTAAGATATTCTTTGGTAAGTTCTTCGTTGAGATTTTTCTTAAGGTAGGGTTTTACAACAAGAGCCCCTGAATCCTCGTCAAAATCCTCTTTTACACTTTCGAATATGGCGAATAGATGAACTAAAGCATTTACAATGGCTTCACTCATGGGCGATAATAATAAAAGGATGAATCAATCAGGGAGTTAATTAATTTGTTTTAAAACACTACTGTACTAATTTAAAACAATTTATATTCAAACTCCCAACTATATATGCACTAATAATAAGTACATATCTGATTGATGCATCCTATTAAAGAAAGAGTAGGTAAGATGTATTAATCAACAATTCTTGATCTTACATCTTTTATGCTTCCATATATATCTTCAAACTGACCCTGAGTGATCACTGCATCCTCTCCAATCTGGTCAAAAAACAAGTCAATATATCTTAAAGTAGGTAGAACTTTATTTACATTTTCATCGTCAGCATGTGCATCCATTAATTCTACAAGTTTCTTGATTCTCTCTTTCTGAAAAGCAAGGACCTCCATAAGGGATTCATCATATTCACTTGAAATTATTAACTGAGATGTGATATGTAATCCTTCTATTACACTTCCGGCAATTACTAATAAAGAAGTCTTTTCTTCACCATTTTTATTCAAATAATTGTAAGTCTCCCATAGAGATTCTGTAACAATTAAAATAAGTGAATCCTGATCCTCAATGTTTCTTTCCATTCTGGCAAGCATTTCAGCATTGAATGCAGTAGAAATGTTAAGTTGATCTACTAAAGTTTTTGAAGCTTCAAGGAATTGGAGAACCTCCTCCTGTCTCTTGTAAGTACTAGCATAAGATAGATCAGCACCATAAACACCAAGGTTCATGGCCATTTGCCATTCTGTGATATAGTTAGTGACATTTTCAGGATCATTTGTAATGTCATAAACAAAGCTTGCATTTGCTTTTTGAAGCATTTTTGTAACTTCTCCTGCTGTAGGAATAGGATATTCAAATGTTTCTTCTACAAATTCCTGTATTTCATCAGGAAACTCTTCTTTTTGAGCTTTGTTGTTTCCTCCGCTACAACTAAGTAGAAATATTCCTGCTATTGCTATTGCTAATATTCTTGACACGTTTTTCATACGACTTCTAAATGCGTTAATTAACTTTTATAATTCTACCACTAAAATAAAGCATTAGATGACTCATGCATTATTTTTAAGTAAAATTATGTCAATATGTTGAAAGTTGATCAGAAAAAAGACACTATAACTGTAATTACTGGTGATAAATGTGAAATTGAGATCATAAAAAAAGGTGCAGCACTCAATAAAATCAATTTTTATGGTATTGATCTCATTGTTGGATATGACAATCTCAATGATTTTTCCGCCTACCGAAGCGCATGGCTTTTTCCGTTTCCAAATCGACTAGATAAAGGATTGTATCATTTCAACGGAAAGGAATATCAATTCCCCTGTAATGAATCCAATGGCAAAAATGCACTTCATGGTTTCATTCACGATAAAGAATTCTTTGTTAAAGATATTAAAGAGAAAGCCGATCAGATAGAAATAATTTTAAGCTATTCATACGATGGATCTTTAGTTTATTATCCATTTAGTTTTGATTTTGAGGTAATCTATATCCTCTACTCAAAATCAATTGAAATAGCTATAAATATTAAAAACACAGGGCCTGAAGAAATGATTTTTGGCCTTGGCTGGCATCCCTATTTCAAACTGGATAAAAAAGTAGATGAGTGCTCATTAAAAATGCCGGTTTCTCAAAAGATTGAAATCGATGAAAATATGATTCCTACGGGAGAAAAGGCTGAATTTGATGATTTTAGAGATGAGCACCTAAAAATTGGAGATAGAAAATTTGATACTGGTTTTTTAGTAGGGGATAAGAAATATGTAGTTGATTTAGTTTCTGGAAAGTTCGCATTAACACTCGAAATGGGGGATGACTGGAGGTATTTTCAGGTTTTTATTCCTGATGAAAGAGATTGTATTGCTCTTGAACCTATGACCAGCAATATTGATGCTTTTAATAATCATGAAGGTTTACACTTTTTGAAACCACAAAAGGATTATAGAAACAAATTGCTATTAAAATTTGCAACACTTCACTAAAACATATGTTTTTGCTTTTATGAATAGAAAGGAATTTATCATAAAAGCAGGAGCAGCTTCTGCTTTATCACTAATTGGTGTTTCTCTTGTTTCCTGTTCAGATGATTCAGCGGATTCAATACCCGGTCCTGATAATAAACTGGAAGTTGATTTAAGTGTATCTCCATTCAATAGCCTTTTAAACAACAATGGCTGGGTACTTCACCCTGATGAAAATATTCTGTTAGTAACAGTGGATGAAGAAATAAGAGCATTCAGTAGTGTTTGTCCGCATAGTCAATGTGCCAGACAGTGGGAATATGAAACAGGTATATTTCAATGCTTGTGCCACAACTCCAGATTTGATACGACTGGTTCTGTCTTACAGGGCCCTGCAAACAGAAATTTAACAGAAATTCCAGTAAGTAGAAACGAAAATATTCTTATTTTAGATTGATGAAGAAGTTTATTATTGGGTTTTTGCTGTTTATTTTATTGGCAACAATGATTTTTTATGCTGGACCAAGACCTCAATATGAATCTGTAAATCCACAAATTGATGCTCTTTCTATACCACTTAGTCATTTAGACTCAGTTATCGCATATGAAGAAAGTAAGGTTTCGTTTATTAAGCCCAATAATGAAGCAAAAATAATATGGGTTGATTCAGTCAGAAAGACCAAATACTCATTGGTTTATTTACATGGTTTTAGTGCAAGTCATCATGAAGGTCATCCGGTTCACAAAACAATAGCCGAAAAATATGGAATGAACCTATATCTAGCCAGGATTTATGGTCATGGAGTTGACACTGGAGAAGATTTCAATGATTTAACCCCGGTAAATATGATTGAATCTGCTAAAAAAGCGATATCAGTAGGAAATTTGATAGGGGATTCTACCATAGTAATATCCTGCTCGACTGGTGGAACTTATTCAATTTATTTATCAGCTTTTAACCCAGATAAAATCTACGCCCAGATTCTCTACAGTCCAAATATTGAAATTTTTGATCCTAATGCAAAACTACTAACCGGACCATGGGGTGTGCAGTTTGGGGATATGCTTTTGGGAGAATACAGAGAAATTACTTCCAGTATGGGTACTTACAAAGAAGAAATAACAACAACTAAATACAAAACACAGGGCTTAATTGCTTTACAGGCACTTTTGGATCAAACTATGAATCCTGAAGTTTTTCAAAAAGTTTCCGTTCCTTCAATGGTAGGTTATTACTACAAGTCAGACTCAGCCATGGATTCTGTAGTTTCAGTTGAAGCCATGCGTAATTTCATAAAGGCCAGTTCAATCCCGGAAAACGATATTTATGAAATAGCTTTTGAGAATGTTGGAGATCATGTTTTGGCGGGATATTATCAATCAAAAGATATTCCTGCTGTTATTGAAGAAACTTCAAATTTCATTGAGAATGTTTTAGAAATTGAACCAGTTATTAAACAAAACGCAATGGAGGATGAAAAAAACTGAGAAATTTCATAATTTCATTTGTCTTAAATTTTTGATGGTTATTGTTTTTGATACATTTTTGTAAGAGTGAGTAAAAATGAGGCCATAGTATTATACAGACCCTTATTGCAAGCCATTGCATTAAAGATAGTTGGGTCAATACACGATGCTGAAGACATTGTCCAGGATACGTTTGAGAAATGGTTAAGTATTGATACTTCTAAAGTACAAAACACCAAAGCATATTTAATAAGATCAGTAAGTAATAATAGTCTTAAGTTTATAAACAACCTTAAAGAAAAATATCATACTTATCTTGATCATGATGAATCGTTAAAGATTGAAGATGAGCATCAGATTAAAGGGATTTTTCATTTTGAAGTAGAGGAACAATTAAGCCAGGCCTGGGCGGTTTTAAATAATAAACTTAAGCCTTTTGAAAGATCTGTTTTCGTGATGAGAGAGGCTTTTAATCTGGAGTATGAGGAACTAACTCATATTTTTGACAAGAAAGTAGACAACCTCCGTCAAATCGTAACCAGAGCGAGGAAGAAAATTGGTGAGGAGTCTGATAAGTTAAAAAAAGATCTACCAAAGGCTTCTATTCCTACAGGATTTAAAAACGCTTGCACTTACGGAACAATCCTTGAGGCTATATCAGATCTAAAAGAGGATGTTATTTCAAGAATAAAATAATTTTTTTCATTTTTTTGTCACAAAATCCATAAATACGGATCTATAAAGAAAAAGTTCAATTGAATTGTAGATTTTATTTATGGAAGTAATACTAATCTTCTTTATTGCACACTGGTATCTATCATTGTTTTTCCAGACCTTTTTCTTGCATAGATATATTGTGTAGTTGATCATTCAATTGGATAACTAT
>CAYTFO010000030.1:15730-25867 GCA_964437135.1 uncultured Roseivirgaceae bacterium
GTTTTTCTTGCATAGATATGCATCTCATAATGCATTTACTATGAATAAGTTTACGGAAAAAGTATTTTTCGTCCTTACATGGTTATTTCAAGGGTCAAACTACCTGAGCCCTTATGGATATGGAGTTATGCACAAGATGCATCATGCATATGCTGATACTCCACAGGATCCGCATAGCCCTACATATGACGAAACTATTTTCAAAATGATGTGGAAAACCAAAACTATTTACTCTGATATAGCGAGTGGTAAAGTAGTACCGGACGAGAGATTTACGAGAGATGTTCCGAGATGGGATTTTTTCGATGTTTTCGCAAGATCATGGGTTTCCAGATTATTCTGGGGAGCTATTTATTTCTTCATTTACTGGCAATTTGCTGATGTTTGGTGGTTGTGGTTATTACTGCCTATTCAATGGATGTTTTCTCCTATTCATGGAGCGATCATAAATTGGTTCGCACATAAATATGGTTACAGAAACTTTGAAGTAGGGGATACTTCTAAAAACTTTCTACCCTTCGATTTCTTAATGATGGGAGAGAGTTACCATAACAATCATCACAAATATGGCTCAAGAGCTAATTTTGGAGGAATAAGATGGCATGAACTAGATCCTACTTACCAGGTAATTAGATTCCTGGATTTCGTAGGAGTAATTAAATTGAAAAAAGAAGTACAATTAAGAATGGATAAAGAAGCGAAGTCAAAAATTGCTGCTTAATCCTTATCCTAAATAATTAAGCCTGCACTAATTTATAGTGCAGGCTTAATTATTTATAAGGAAGATCATTTTCAAAAGGTAGTCGGATACCATTTTCATTGATCTCTATTAAATCAAACTCGATTATTAATTGGAGAACGAGATCAATTTGTGTTTTAAAAAGTTGAATTAGCTCATTCTTTTTACCATTGTGGTAAATAAAGATCAATTTTTCCGGAACTTTTCTACTGACCCAGCTTTTAATAAAATCATCATCTTTGGTTATGATGATGAAGCCTTTATTGATGGATAAACGCCTCAATTGATCATCAAGAATTCTAATTTTTTTACCCTTCTTTAAAAAGTTTACATGCGTGCAAGAGAATCTATCAGGTACGTAATCCAATAGTTCCAGGGGTAGATTCTCGTCAACTAAAAGTTTAATAACTTATTAATAAAGAAGCCTGAGTTTTATCCCATGTAAAATTCATCATAAGGTTATTTGAGCTGTCTTCTTTGAATGTGATCTGAAACTGCTCATAAACCTTAGAAGTTACTCTAACAGGAGCACTTACTCTAAGCACATCCTTAGATTCATCAAATGTCTCGCCAAACAAATTGATACCCCAGTAATCTGTGTTTTCATTAAATGCAACTATCCATTGATCAGCACCCGGTATTGTATACAGAGAATATCTACCGGCTGGAAGTTCCTGGTCATTAATGAGTATATCACCAGAAACCTCAATTTCCGTGGCTTCATTTGCTCCGGTACGCCATTTTGATCCATATGGAACCAAAGCTCCTTCTTCTTCGCTGCCGAAAATCAATCGATCCTTTTTATAAGGTTTACTGTAAAATACTTTTAGTGAAAGATCATTAGTGGTGTACTCAGCAATTTCCTGAGGGCTATGAGACTTTGTGTATTTTCTTAGTAATGGCATCGCAATTATGATTACAAGAATAATGGATGCAATGATGATAGCTACTTTCTTCATACTTATTATTTTATTGATTCAATTAATGCTATTCTACTGGTTGTATTCAGTTCAATGATGCCGTCATTGACTGTGTATTCATTTCCGGTATATGCGTCTTTTACTTTCGATCCATCCTCAAATACTCCGGCAACCTGTATTGTATTTTCCCCGGATTCTAATTCCAGCGCTACCAATACCCTGTCCTCAAAATTATCCCTGGAAAGAGTTCTCTGAAAAACATAAGGGACCTCAGAAATCATTTTATGTCTTCCTGCACCGATTGCCGGATGTTGATTTCTGAAAGAACCAAGTTTCTGCCAATGAGTAAGCAGCTTTTGAGTTTCTTCATCTGATTCAATAGCTTCCCAATTCATATTTGACCGAAGAGTTGCATCTCCTATAGTACCTTCAATTATAAGTGACCTTCCACTTTCATCACCATAATATATTTGTGATCCGCCTGGGCATAATAACAACTTTGTTGCTGATTCGTAGGTTCTTTCCCTTTCTTTATCAAAAGGACTCCCATCGTCGTGAGAACTTATATAATTTAGAACTGTCTTCCCCGGAATTGAGTCATTTAGGTAAGTTGAGTATTTTGAGAATATCTCCTCATAGTCTTTAGTTGCATCGTATTTAAACTCAAAATTGATGAGGCTGTTAAATCCGTAATCAAAAAAGTTCACAACACTATCTCCAAAGTAGAATTTCTCAGCATTTGATAGATTATAGTTATATACTTCACCCATCATGAAAAACTCATTATCATCCAGGACTTTTTCTGGATTTCTTCTTTTCCAGTCTTCAAATGCTTTAACAGCTTCTTTATCAAGTTCCGCCCATACTGACTCTTCTGTATGTTTTACAGTGTCAACTCTAAATCCATCAACACCATATTTCTTGATCAAATCTACCAGCCATTTTATAATATAGAACCTGGGTGCTCTGGGATATCCTGTTTCATTGAAGAAGGCATCCAATTCCGCCATTTCTTTTTCCAGTCTTCCTTCTTTTTCCCATTTATCTTTCAGGAATTGCGGTAATTCGACTGCTTCATCACTTTCTGTTTTTATATCAGGCAAATTCTCTACTAGCGTACAAGTTACTGTACTTACATAGTTCTGATAAGTACACTGAGGAGAGGTTCTGACCCAACCTTCAGGATAAACATCATCTTTTTCTGTAACGGGGCCTGTATGATTGATAACCACATCTAAGAGAACCCTGATTCCTCTTTTATGGGCTTCTTGCACTAATTCAGCTAACTCTTCCTCGGTTCCAAAATTTGGATCAAGAGAGGTCCAGTCCCTGGCCCAGTAGCCGTGATAGGCATATGTCTCTCCTGTCCCTTCATCAACACTACCTTTGATTTGCTCTACTACCGGAGTGAACCATATTGTATTAATTCCCAGTTTTTCGAAATATCCGGATTTTATCTTTTGAGTAATGCCTACAATATCACCACCTTCAAATCCCCTTAATTTTCCAGTTTCATTTGTTCTTTCAAAATTCAAATCATTGGAAGGGTCTCCATTATTAAACCTATCTGTCAGCAGGAAGTAAATATTTGCATTTTCCCATAAAAATGGAGGTTCCTGCACAGTTTGAGTTTCCGAGGATTCCTTAGTTTCTGTTTGACATCCTGAAAAAATGATCAGTATAAGGACTATAAAAATGTGGTTTCTTTTCATTTTGGTTTACTTTGGCTTCGAATTTAATCATCATTGTTGTATAATAAAACAGGAATGAAGTACAGAAGGCTTACTATCGAAGAATTGAATGGTTTGGAAAAGGAATTTATTGACTTTCTGGTTATAAATGGAATTGAGGCGAAAGAATGGGAATCAATAAAAGATGAAAAAAGTGAACATGCTGAGAAAATCATTGAAGCTTTCAGTGATGTTGTTTTTGAAAGTATAATGATAAAGACTCAGTTTCTTGATTTCGTTTCCAGTACTTCTCTTTTGTCATTTCAATGTCTAGAAGATAGGGTAATACTTATGGGTATGGAATCAAAAGACAAAAGAATTGATTTTACTCGTTCAGATTTCTTAGAAAGATTAAAGAGAGGAGAATGTTTGAAATACATTAAAGTTATAAAGCATGAAAAACCTTACAATGACAATCGGGAAAAAGAACTATTTCACATGATCGAAACAGGATGTCATATTTCAGATGGTAGTTGGTTCAAAGCTATTGCATTATTGTCCGTAGACTCCTGATTTACCATCCAAACGTGCCTGGTCCTCCTTTAAATGGCCCCTTGATATTTGAAGTAATCCAACCCCCATAAAAATCTCCTTTTTGAGGTTGAACTTTTTCATCATTTACCCAACATTCATCCAGTTTTGAAGCATAGAAACAGATATGGTTTATGAGATTTGAGTATTTTCTATTTGGAGAAGGGTAAAACCAACCTACATTTTTTATCCGTGAACTACTTTTTGTTAAAAGATCAAAATATCCGGCCCTTCCTTTGAATTCACAAAATGTGGAATAGGAGTTCTGGATTAGATTTTCCATGTTTATGTCTTCAAAAGGGATGTAGTAAGTAGGAGGGTGGCTCGTTTCCAGAATTCGGTAGGGTTTATTTGAATCAGCAAGGTTTTGGTTATCATGAACTATTCTCACATGTCCAGAAAACAATTCTATTTTAGGAGGTCTTGGATAGTCCCAAACAGATTCAGCATTCATAATTATTATTAGTATTTTAATTATAAAAAGCTCTGTACATTGGCATTGTTTACTTAAGATTAAAAAAATGAGGTTAATTTTCTTTACTCTAATGATGAGTTGCTGCTTTAATGTTATCAGTCAAAAACTGGGCTGGTCTGTTTCAGATGATTCTGCAAGATACTATTACGACCAGGGGTGGAATCAGGTAATGAACATGGGAAACTATGGAAAATCAGAAGAGTATTATAGAAAAATGAACAGACTTGATCCTGACTTTCTGATTGGAGCTGCTTTATTGGGAAGGATTTCAACTAATTTGTCAGAGCAGAAAGATTTGCTTAATCATATAAATACTTCAGAAGAACCTAAATCATCGGATGAGAAACTTGTGCTTTCAGTTTACAAATCTTTACATGAATTGATGATAGTAAGACAGGAAGATCCTGAAAAGTCATCAGAGCTTGTTAAAAAGGCATTAGGTGAAGCTATCGAAGGATTTGGAGGATTAATCAGAAAGTACCCTGAAGAACAATATTTGATTTCAGAATACATTGAAACGATTCACTATTGGCATGGCCCTGCAAAAGCTTTAGATTCATTGAACTATTTTGATCCAAATGAACAAATCATTTTTCTTTTAGGATATAAAGCACTTTTATATGCAGAATTGGGAAAAAGAAAAGAAGCATTGGAGCAATCTGATAAACTTTGGTTGAGGTTCAACGATTTCTCAATTCCAAAGCCATGGGCAGTTAAATCGCAGGTTTATTTTGAACTTGGTGATTTCGAAATTGCGTTGAATTTTGCTTATAGAGGGCTAAATCTTGACCCAAAGAATGTTGATCTGTTAAGAATCAAATCAGCAATAGAAGAAAAAAAGACTGAATACTAGTGTTCCAGTAAGTTGATTTTTAATCAAGTGTGCAAGTGGCTCCTAAGGATTCAAATATATTTTTTGCAGCTTGTAGATCTCCTCGCGTAACTTCATCTCCGGTATCTGGATCTTTATCACCCTCACACACTTCATTATTATCAATAATTAAATCCGGGTCATCTGAAGTGCATCTTAAGCAAACTAAATTTGGGTCATCTTCATCACTTGTACATGAATAAATGCTTGCAGTTAGTAATAACATCATGGCTAATAAAACACTTTTTCTATTCTTATATATTGAAAGGAATAGACGGTAGATAATATTTCTTACCTCAAAACTACTGTAATTAATCATTGCTAATTTTTTCTACTTTTTGATTTCCTGTTATAGCATCAACCATTTTTGTGTAGCTTATTTTCATTTTTCCTTTATCTTCCGGTTGATAGTAATAATGTTTTTCTTCTATTAAAACCTCACAAATTCCCATATCATATCTGTGAGATTTTACTCTGTCACCCGGTTGGAGAACATTTCCATTGAGATCTATTATGATTGGAGGTAGGTCTTCTTTACTTTTCTTTTTGAAAATGCCGAACATATTGTTTTATTGTTCCGGCTAAAGTAATTTAATCGGTGGTTTATAAAAAATGGTTTTACGTTGTCCGCTTCATGTATTTATATAAACTGTCACTATCTGTAATCTCAATATAGTCAGTGTAATCAATGCCTTTTTCAATTATAAACTGAGTCAATAAGCTTTTCACTGATTTAATTAAGTTTTCTTTATCCCATGGTTTTTCTATGTATTTGTCAATATCAGCAGCATTGATAGCTTCTATGGTATCCTGATGAGTAGCAAGTCCTGTAAGTAGAATTTTTTTAGTTATAGTAAACCTGCCTTCAGCTTTTACTTTGCTTAGAAACTCAACACCAGTCATATCCGGCATGACGTGATCTGAAATTATAAGACCCAGATAATCACCTTCCTGATCAATACTATCAATTACATCCAATGCTTCGACAGCAGATTCACATTCTTCGAGTTCAAAGTAATCTTCAAAAACAGCAAGATCTTCTGATAAGGCACTTAATACTTCTCGTTGGTCATCTATACAAAGAATGAAAATTTTTTCCATAGTTTTTTATTTAGGTAGCATTACTGTAAACAGGGTCTGACCGGGTTTTGATTTTACATTGATGGTCCCCTTATGCGCATCAATTATTCTTTGAACAATGGTTAGCCCTAATCCTAAACCAAATGATAATCCATCTTTTTTTGTTGTGAAACTCGGTTCAAATACCTTTTCAATAATTGAATTTGGTATTCCCGGACCATTATCCTCAATAGTAACAAATATTTTATTTTGCTCATCCCATGAGGTAACTGTGAGTTTTGGTTTGGATGTTTTTGAAGATCTTAGACTTTCAATAGCATTTTTTATTAAGTTGATCCATACCTGAACCAATTCTCCGGGGATAGCTTCAATTGTCAGATTAGATTCAAGATTTGTTTGCAGATCTACAGTTTTTGAAATTGATTTTATGATAGTAAGAGCTTCTTCTATTGTACTATTGACCCTTGTATTATCATTCCAGTTGTGTTGTGATACACCAAGCTGCTTTACACTTTGAACTACATGAATGGAGTGTTTAGCAGAAATACTCATGTCATGTAGAGTCACACCTGCTTCCCATTCCTCATAGATCTTTTCTAATTTATCAGGATTCTTACCAGCACTTTTCTTTATTTCACTTATTTCAATGCCCGTTTTAGCTAATTTGCGACTTATATTGCCGGAAATGTTAAGTTCTTTTTCATATTTTTTTCTTAGATCCCGTGCTTCAGCACTGGATAGGAATTGTCCTTTCTCCCTGCCAAGATTAAAAAAATGTGAATTGTTTAAACTTTTGTCATCCAGACATTTGATCACAAAGTTTTCTATTTGAAGGAGATTACTTGATAATGCACCCACGGCATTATTCAGCTCATGCGCCAGTCCTGCTGCCATTTGACCCAGAGTAATCATTTTTTCAGACTTCATTAGCTTTAGCAAATGCTCTTGGCTTTTCTTTGCCATAAAACTTGCAAACTGCTGACGACTGGATAGTTCATTTACTATTATCGATAGAATACTTGGAAACATTTCCAGTAATTGTTCTTCCGAATGCTCAAAGAGAGGTTTATCATGGTAAGAAACAACCGATTCCTCAGCTGCCCTGACTTCTGAATAGCTTTTACCTTCTGCTGAAAAATAGCTGTATACCCCCACAAATTTTCCTTTTTCAACTTCAAATGCAGGGAAGTTTTCTATCATAGAATCAGGTAAAAACCCATGCAGTTTTCCGCTAATTACATAATATAGCCTTGCGTTGTTTTGGTGCTGCGAAATGAGAACATCTCCTTTTTCCAGATTGATTCTTTTCGAAGGATCCAGAAAGTTTTTTTCAATGAACCGGTTATATGACTCCTTATCTATCATTTATATGGGAAATAAACCTAATGTATTCATTAAAAATACTAAACCATAAATCATAATTAGTCCGATTATTGCAATTATTACTCCTGGTTTGGCCATTTGAGATGTACTAAAAAGCCCTGATCCAAATGCAAGCGCATTTGGAGGTGTACTTATTGGCAGAGCCATACCCATGGAACAAGCAATGGTTACTGAAATAATAATCATTTGTGAACCGCCAAAGGAATCAAGAGATCCCAGATTCATTCCTATAGCTGCTACTAATGGAAGCAATAGGTTAGCAGTAGCAGTATTTGACATAAAGTTGGCCATTACTGCAGCTACAATTGTAACCAGAAGTATAATGAGGATAGGTTGGAATTCCTCAAATGGGATAGAGGAAATAATGCGATTTGCAAGACCTGTTTTGTCCAAAGCAAGGCCAAGAGCAATACCACCGGATACCAACCACAGTACATCCCAGCTTATATTCTTCAAATCCTGCTTATTGATTATATTCAAAGCCGAAAAAACTGCTACAGGTATCATTGCCACTACGTAAGAATTCATTCCATGTAAAAAATCTGTAAGCCAAAGAAGAATTGTTACAGCAAAAGTTACGTATACAATTTTTGCTTTTCTGTTTTTTAACCATGAGCCTTTTATTTCCAGTTGAATGAACTTTGTATTAATTGGATATAGGATCCCTAGTAAGACCCAGCCGATTAATAGTAGAATAACTGCAAATGGAACAGCAAATGCCATCCATTCAGCGAAAGAAACTGAATTCTCTCCAATCAGGTATTTTAGTGCAACAGCATTTGGAGGAGTACCAATGGGGGTTCCAATACCTCCAATATTAGCCGCAACAGGGATTGATAAAGTATAAGCAATTTTTCCCTTATCGTCAGGATTGAATACCATTAGTACCGGAGCGAGTATTGAAAGCATCATTGCTGTGGTGGCTGTATTGCTCATAAACATTGAGAAAACAGCAGTTATGAGCATTAACCCGAGCATGACTCGTTTTGGTTTATTTCCGAATGGAGCCAGTAATACCTTTGCAAGGTTTTGATCCATTCTGTATTTTGAAGCTGCCATTGCCAGGAAAAATCCCCCCAGAAATAATATAATGATAGGGGAGGCAAATGTTCCCAGTATTTCTTTATGGCTTAAAAGAGCTTCATTTGGATTTTCAGCTAATGGATTGATTAGTAAGTTTAGGCCTTTATCAGATATAAGAATAAGTTCCAGTAAAATTATAAGTAAAGATGTGGCATAAATTGGAATGGGCTCAAGAATCCAGAAAAAAGCTGCCAGGAAAAACAAAAATATTACCCTGTGCTCTACAGTTGATAACCCTTCCAATGGAATATAGGAAGTGGGAATGACTAAAATGATAATCGGAATTAATATTGATACAATGGCTTTGAGTGATATCTTCATGAAGCAAGCAATAATGGATGCTAAAATAAAGCTTTCCGGGGTGGAATTTATTCTATTTATTGTTCATTTTTCTGACTTAAATCACTCGATTTAGTTGTGGTTTATAAGATTTTTAAAAAATAGTCATTAGATTCAGTCCGAATGAAATTAAGAGAGTCTTTATACATCATTTTTATTTTTTTATTAATTCTGAACGGGGTCGCTCAGCGTCAGTTTATATATGACCTCAAGTTTCATTATGAAAGCATAAACACGGGGCCATACACGTATTTTGAGGAAGGAGATTCAATTTATTTTGAATACAATCATACGTTTGGTGCTTATGATCTATTTCTTGTTCAATATACCGGAGAAAATCAGATCTCAGCGGAGCCATTAAAACTAAAGTCAGGAATAAATGGAGATATTCAGTTGGCATATAGAATAGATTTTACGGGATGCTATCAACCCAGAATAATACCTGACCCTAAATTCAGATATGCGCATGGATCTTTAAATGTTTATGTGAAACGAGCTGGTAGTAATTCAACATTACCACATACCTGTATCCTTAATTTTGACACTCAATATTTAAACATGGGTGATGAAGTCTTTATTGAAGAGGGTTTACTTACGGGAAGCCGAAATTCACAAAAACTAAGTAAGGAAGTTACTTCAAATGGAATCCCAACTTTGACGACATCACTCAACATAAAGAAAGATGAAACTGTGATCACTTCCATCAATGCAATCAAGGAAGATCCCAGAGTAAACCTGTTGATAAAGAAAACTGACAATATCAATAATACAATTATATACAGAACATTTCAGCATCAGGATACAATAGCATTCAAATCCTTAAGTGGGGGAGAGTATTCTATCCAGTTTTGGGGCAGAGATATATTTAATAGGCAATCAGAAGTTCAGGTAGAGATTATTAGGTAGCAGGATATTGCCCTCTTTTTCCCCATATAGTTTTAGAAGGAATGAATACATGAAGATCTTCTCTGACGGTAATTTGACAA
>CAYTFO010000031.1:0-12053 GCA_964437135.1 uncultured Roseivirgaceae bacterium
AACTCTGCTTGTGATAGCTGTCACTTTTATCAAATAGAGCGATGAGTGGTCCTGAATCAACGAGAACTTTTTGCACGTATTTTGTCCTTTACTTTCTGCTTGTATGTAGTAGAACCATCTGATCTTCCACTTCCTTCTACTCCAAATAGATCTTTTCCAATTTCGTATGGAGAATCCAACTTTGGTACCTGTGCCAGATATAAAGCAAGAGCTTCCTTTACAACATCGCTTTTTGTCAAATGATGCTGATCTGCATAAAGCTCAAGCTTTTTTTCCAACTCTTTATCTATTCTTACATTTACCATTGTAGTAATCTTAAACTGTAATACAAATGTAATACAAAAAACAGGTAATTACATATTGAATGATAAATTAAATACTTCTCCTTTTTCCAGGTCTTTATTTATGCCTGTTATGGATGAATAATTTATTGGCCTACGAAAAACAAAGCATTTGCCAGCATAAGTTTACTATTGTACCAGAAAGCTCTGAAAAGAGGATTATCTACAAAATAAACCATCTGACCTCTTCCTGCATTCTCAACTCCAAAGACTAAAGACATCGGAAGTTTTTCCTGGACATTACTTCCAACAAATCCATTCATGAGATCATCTTTTGATTCAATGACTCCAACATTCTGATCGTTCAAATAAGCAATTCTGGTAGATGAAGTTTTTAAAGTATAAAAAGTATCCTCGTAACCATATGCCATTGGATGGGTATTATCTAACCTAACCCGATAAATTGCACCTGGAATGATATTTTTAGCGTCTCTTCTCTCTTCATTTGCATAAAGTGCCAGTTTATTCGCTTCATTTTCAGACTCTTCCATTTTTTCAAACTTTCGTTTTTCATCATCTGAATTATACCTTTTCAATCCGGAATAGTCCGATTCAATAAATTTCCTGAGAGCTCCCTGCATAACTATAAGCTTACCCCCCTCCCTTACCCATCCGGTAATTTTTTTCATCTCACTATCACCAAAGTCTCCATATCTACCTTCCTGCATTACTAAAACATCATATTCCGAAAGATCCATCCAACTAAAATAATCCGTGTTAATAATGCTTACCGGATAACCTAACTCCTGCTCGAAATAATACCAGTTTGCTCCAAATTCATTACTGTACGTACCATCACCACCCAACATTACAATTTTTGGAGTTTTCAAATAACGAATATCACCCGAGCCAATATCAGGACCTGACTCTGCAAAGCCTGTACTAATCACCACAGCCTCTCGTTCAAACTCATTCGCAATATTTGTGACCTGCTCAAAAACCTTATTATATCTGTTATCTCGCTCAGATATGATGATAGTTCCTCTGTCATATCTTTTACCTTCATAAGTTATGGGTTTTGTGGTGTATCTAACTTTGATGCCTGCCTTCAACACAGCAGCCAAAAATTTTGCATCCTCGAAACTATTCCACTTAAACAAAAATGCATAACCATCATCCGGTTTTTGATTAGGAGTAAAATTTGATTCCACTTTTCCCGCTTCCACATTCAGTGCGGTAGATGTTGCATATGCATCTAAACCATAAATGTATGGTACTGACCATGCGGTTATATCATATGTCAGGGAGTCTTTCACAAAAGTCTGGGGTTCAAAAAGAATTTTTGCCAATTTTCCCTTGGGCTGATCAACCGATACAACCAGATCAGTGCTTCCCACTGAAAATGATTCCGTTTTTTTAGTTTGATAATTATAGCCCGAGAGTCTGGTTCCCGAAGATTTACCATATATAATTCCATTAGCATCCAGCCAGTTTTTAAGCGCATTAAGTTTATCCTGATTTGCAGATTTAACGATAAATGATTTGAAAGTTCCATCCACACCTGAATCAAAAAACTTCTCAAACTCATTCAGAACTTTATCTTTATTCTGAATGGTGACTTCAATAGTTGACAGACCTGTAGTATAGTGACGCTCTATCCGATCCTGAAGTGTTAGTGTGTCACCTTCCTGCTTGATAATGCCCAGACCTCCTCTTCCATGACCTGCCTGTTCGTAAGTCATTCCAATCGCACCATTGTAGGTTGGATAAGTATCTCCATAACTCGGGTACAAAAGGTCAAATCTTTGTTTGGTGAAATAAAACCAGTCATTTTCATCAAAGTATTTTGCGTGATTTTTACCAATCTGAATCTGAAACTCTCTTTGCCAGTCTGTAATTTGTTCATGAAATGGCTCTGCTGCCGGAGCGAAATAATAAGGACTATTATATCCCTGTTCATGAAAATCTACATGCACATGAGGCATCCATTGATTGTATTGCCAGATGCGCTGCTGAGATTCAATTTGTGTCTGCCATGCCCAATCTCTATTAAGATCAAATAAATAATGATTGGTTCTACCACCCGGCCATGGCTCAATATGCTCAGCTGATTGAGGGTCAGGGTTGTAAGGCTGGTTGCCATACTGCCAGTAAAACTGAACATATCTATCCCTGCCATCAGGGTTTATACATGGATCAATGATGACAACAGATTGCTCCAGCCAATCAGTTTTATCAGAACCACTTCTAACCAACTCATAGAGAGTTTTCATTGAAGCTTCTGTAGAGTTGGATTCATTTCCATGGACATTATAGCTCAGCCAAACTATGGGAACATTAGTAGAAATCTGACCGGACTCAATACCTGCCCTTCTTAAATTATCCATTCTGATTTGTTCTATATTATCATGGTTATCTTTTGAAGTAACAATTGCAAGCAGCAACTCCCTTCCTTCATAAGTTCTGCCATATTCGATCAACTTCACATTAGAAGAATTTTCAGCAACATGTTTATAATAGTTCACAATCTGAAAATGCCTTGAAAACTTGGTTCCCAGTTCATAACCCAAAAACTCTGACGGTGATTTGAGTTGTGATTTTACCATAAATGAACAGGCTAGAATAGCCACCAATAGAATAGTTCTGATCTGCATATTTTTCATTACGATTTTATCAAAATATCGGCAACTAAATTAACAAGTTCTTATGTAGTTAAAGTCATTATTACACGAATGGAAATTTATAAGTTAGAGAAAACTAATTACTAATTTTATTAGTATTAATACTAATTAATTTAGCATTTTTACAAAAGAAATTAGCGCATGTATTGGAATTGTCACACATATTTTTCTTTTGGATACGGAACACTCTCTGTGCAGGACCTATTTGATGAAGCCAAGAGAAAAGGTGTGCACAAATTAATCCTTACAGATATAAACAATACATCCGCATATATCGAATTGCTGCGAATCTGCGGGGAACGAAAGACCGAATGGGAACTTGAAATTGGACTTGGGATTGAATTTAGGCGAGAAAACGAATTACAATATATCTGTCTGGCCCGAAACAATGAAGGTTTCGAAGAGCTAAATCGTTACCTTTCCTTATGCAACAAAGAGGATCGTCCTATCCGGGAAAAAGCCCCTCCTTTCGGGCATTCCTACGTGATTTACCCACTTGAAAATGTCCCTGCAAGACTTAAGGACAATGAATACGTTGGCATTAGAATCAATGAGCAGCATAAGATCATGACTTCTCAGGTTGCCCGGCTAAAAGATAAGCTGGTTGCCTGGCACCCGGTTACTTTCCGAAACAAACAGGGCTATAATATTCATCGTCTTTTGCGTGCAATTGATCAAAACACTATTCTCAGTAAACTTCCTTCAGACCAACAAGCCAACACCAATGAAGTCATGATCTCCGAGCCGGCATTGCGTGAGCAGTTTGCTGGTCACCCTGAGCTGATCCGAAATGCTGAAAAACTGGTTTCTGACTGTCACATCCATTTTGACCTGGGCGTAGACAAAAACAAGAAATACTTTTTCGGTAGCAAGTTTGAGGATCGTGAATGCTTATTCTCAAAAGCAAGGGAAGGCTTTGAACAGCGCTATGGCGGAAGGATCACACCGGTAACTGAAGAACGCTTTGAACGGGAGTTGGATATCATAGAACGCAAAAACTTTGAAGCCTATTACCTGATTGCACACGATATCGTCAACTATGCCAACTCGCGAGGATTTGCACATGTAGGACGGGGAAGTGGCGCAAACAGCGTAATTGCATATTGCCTGGGGATCACAGATGTCGATCCGATCGAACTGGATCTGTATTTTGAAAGATTTCTGAATACAGAAAGAACCTCCCCTCCCGATTTTGATATTGACTTTTCCTGGAAAGACCGGGATGAGGTTACAAAATACATCTTCAATCGGTTTGACCAGCATCATGTTGCACTACTGGGCACTCATACTACTTTTCAGGGGCGTTCTGTTATTCGTGAGTTAGGAAAGGTATTTGGACTGCCAAAGGAAGAAATTGACAAGATAGTTTCTCACCCGGACCATCACCGGTATGATGACGATATTACAAGACTTATTTTCAGGTATGCCCGACTGATGAAAGATATGCCCAATCATCTTTCGATTCATGCAGGCGGGGTATTGATCACTGAAAAACCGATGTATGCGTATTCTGCACTTGATCTGCCTCCAAAGGGTTTCCCGGTGGCACATTTCGAAATGCACAATGCGGAAGATATAGGTATTTACAAACTTGATATCCTCAGCCAACGTGGACTTGGGCACATCAAGGATACAGTCTCTATTATTTCTGAGAATCAAAAGAAAAAGGTTGATATTGATCGCTTTCATGATTTCAAAAAAGACCCTGAAATCCGGAAATTGCTCCGTGATGGTAACTGTATGGGCTGTTTTTATGTAGAATCCCCGGCCATGCGAATGCTGCTTGGCAAACTTCAATGTGAAGATTATCTCACACTGGTAGCGGCGAGTTCCATTATCCGTCCGGGAGTAGCGAGATCCGGAATGATGCGAGCTTATATCGAGCGTCACCATGCAGTTAGAAATGGCAAAAAATACGAGTCCATTCACCCAAAAATGGATGAAATCATGAAAGAAACCTATGGGGTAATGGTTTACCAGGAAGACGTCATCAAAGTAGCTCATCATTTTGCAGGGATCACATTGACACAGGCTGATGTCCTGAGACGTGGAATGTCCGGAAAATACCGTTCGCGTAAAGAATTCCAGGCAGTGAAGGATCAGTTTTTCGAAAACTGTCGAAACTACGGATATGCAGAACATGTGATCAACCGTGTCTGGTTTGAAATTGAAAGCTTTGCCGGGTATTCCTTTGCGAAAGGACATTCTGCATCATTTGCGGTGGAGAGTTATCAAAGTCTTTTTCTGAAAGCACATTATCCATTGGAATTTATGGTGGGTGTCATCAATAATTTCGGTGGTTTTTACAAAACTGAATTCTACTTTCATGAAGCCAGAATGTGGGGTGCACAGATTGAAGCACCCTGCATCAACAACAGCAAGTATCTGACATCGATACAGGGAAAGACCATCTACATTGGATTTATTCACCTGAAAGACCTGGAAGTAAAGATTGGCCAGAGGGTTGAACTGGAACGCAGGAGAAATGGTCAGTTTACGAGCATGGACAATTTCATTCGCCGGATACCGGGAGTCGGTCTGGAGCAAATCCGAATACTCATCAAGATTGGTTCGTTCAGGTTTACCGGAAAATCTAAAAAAGAACTATTATGGAATGCTCAGCTATATTTCGGGCAAAAGTCAGCCAGGCAACCGGTTGGAGCTGATCTTTTTGAAGAGCCACCGTTGGACTACGAGCTTCCAACGCTTGAAACAAGAATACATGACGATGCATTTGATGAGATCGAGCTGCTGGGGTTTCCTCTTTGCAACCCCTTTGAGTTGGTAGAAACTGAAAACCGGGGCAATACGGTTGCAAAAGACCTCATGAAAAAGCTCAACCGGCACATAGAGCTGGTTGGTTACCTGGTGACAACCAAAGATACCCGAACCGTGAATGGAGATCGCATGCATTTCGGCACATTCTATGATTTTGAGGGTAATGTCTTTGACACGGTCAACTTCCCTCCTGTTGCTAAGAAATATCCGTTTCGGGGGAAGGGTTTTTACCGGATGACGGGAATTGTGGTGGAAGACTTTGGCTATCCGATGATCGAGGTGGATGTCATGGAAAAACTTCCTATGAGAAAGCGGGAGTGAGTGAAATTTTGTTTTGTTTCAGACCAAAATTCGATACTGTGCGACCAGAAATCTAGTATTCTATTTTATAATTTATTCAAGAAATATTTAGTGAATATTTCCAAAATAATCCTATATTGTTGAATTATTGTTCACCTAACCTACCTGTAACATGATGAAAAAAAGAGTCTTGGTTGGCTTGGTCTTATTCATGGCATTGAGTGTTACATATGCCCAACAGATCAAGATGACTTCGATAGAACTCGACGAAGGTGATGTTTATATAAACTACTCGCTTTCAGATGAAAATCCCGACCGCAAATACACATTACGTCTCTACAGTTCATTGGATAATTATATATCTCCTCTTGAGCAAGTGGAGGGTGACATAGGAGTAGATATTCCTCAGGGACCTAACAGAAGAATTGTATGGCATGCAAAAGAAGAACTGGGAGATTTTTTCTCTGACAAGGTTGCTCTCGAATTAAAAGGGAGTGTATATGTGCCATTTATTTCTCTTAATGAATTTGAGGAAAATAAGATTGTTAAACGAACCCAATCTTTCTCGGTAAATTGGGCAGGAGGTCGAGGTGACAATGTTCTTCTCTTCGAGCTTTACAAAGGAGACAAAAAAGTATACGTGTTTGAAGAAGAACCAAATGTAGGAAATGCTTCACTCATAATTCCAAGAAAAGTAAAGCCAGGAAAAGACTACAGACTTAAGATCAGTGACCAGAATAACCAGGATGAGATTGTCTATTCTGAACCTTTTGAAGTAAAGAGAAAAATTCCTCAATACTTGCAGATAGGTGGTGCTTTCATACTCGGAGGGGTGGCTACCTATCTAATCATAAATGCTATTCCTCCTCCGGATATTCCAGGACCACCAGACCCAGCTAATAATTGAGCTTTTATTATCAACCTACCCACGACCTAAATGAAGAAATATATACTGTTATTCACGCTCTCCCTACTTGGCAGTGAACTGTACAGCCAACAAAACGCCGCATTGAGTTTTGATGGGGGACAGTCAATCTTTATCAATAACTATTTTGACATACCTGGAGATGCTTTGACTATTGAGTTTTGGATGAAGCCTGATGATCCTTCCGGTCCGGCTCGAACGGTTTATCATCAATACTATACGACAGATGACCTTGCCGACCCGGTAGAAGATTGGATAAGGATTTATATAGAAAACTCTGACGTAGTTGTTTCTCTCAATGATGGTGTTACCTTAGATGGAGGCGACCCCAAAAGAACTAGCCAATACAATTTTAATCAGATCATCACATCGGAATGGGTGCACGTTGCAGTGATAATTGAAGGAAATCGGTTGCTTGGGTATATCAATGGAATGCAAGTGCTTGACGAAACAATCGTTCCTATTGTAGCAGACATTCCAACTACTCCAGGTTCCCCCGAAGGAATAAGTTATTCCTTCAATACTATTGGAAACGATAACGAATCCGTAGTTGGGTTTTTCCAAGGTGATTTAGACGATTTTAGAATCTGGAATGATGAACGTACACCAACAGAAATTGCCGCCAATTACTACAAGAGGCTATCTGGATTTGAGCAGGGCCTTGAAGTGTATTACCCCTTCGAAGAAGGTACTCCATTGGCCAACAACTTTGAAGATGGTTTTTTTCAAATCGAGGCACGTAATTATGACGAGACATGCGGAGGAACTTGCCCAATAGGTCAAGAAGGAATACCAGACCTGGATACTTTCTTTGATGCTCCTATTGAGTCAACATATGAAGAACAAACTATGGACAATTTGGCTTTCAATGTAACAAATGTGGATGCAGATTATTGGACACTATATGTTTCCGGTTTCATTAGGCCTACTACCACAGATCTCCACACCCTAACTGCAACTGCAAATGACGGTGTATTAGTGTTTGTCGATGGAGAACTTCTGATAGATAATTGGGTCAAAACAGAGGATAATCCGGTTTCCGGCGATATTCAACTTGTCCAAGGGCAAGAGTATTTTATCGAAATTCTCTACTTCAAAGCTGAAGGCGATTCAAAATTAGAAATTAAGTGGTCGTCTTCGGAATTTTCAAATAGAACAATTCCTACTTATGAAACTGTGGACGATTTATCGGGATTCGGAAGATACGGAAGATTTTCAAATTTCTCTTTTTCGGGTAGTGCTTCGAACTACATAGAATTTGAAGGAGCAACTCCAAAAATCACCAATATCACTCCAGCACGAGCCGGGCGTGGTGATGAGTTGTTGGTTGTGGGAACTGGTCTTTCAGATATCGTACTTGACGTTGATGGAATAGCATTTGATATTTTGGAAAGTTCAGACCGCCACATCAAATTGCGGGTACCAGAAAATGCGGATATTGATCCGGGACTAAAAAACATTGGAGGAAGCATCAATTTTTCAGGTAAATATTTAACCATTATTTCCGAGAGATCTACAGCTGGTTTTGCTACGTCGAACACCGTCACCTCCTATCTGGATGGAGAGAATTCACTAAGTCGACCGATTGTGGTAAGAACTGCAGATCTTGACAATGATGGTGATTTGGATCTAATTATGTCATCTTCAGGAACCAATACTCCCAATGAAAACTCTGTAGCATGGTATGAAAATCTTGATGGAAGAGGTAACTACGGAAAACCAAATATAATATATCAGTCAGCAGGAACTAACGAACGACGAATGGACATAGCTGTTTCTGACATAAATCAAGATGGAGCGCCTGATGTCGTTGTAGCTGATGCAAGCGACAAATCAGTAAGATGGTTAGGAAATAATGGCTTCGGTATTTTTTCAACTCCAATCACAATATATCAGCAACCGCAAGACATTGACTTCACTATTGAACCTAACATATACCCTCTACAATTGAAAGTAGCAGATTTCACGGGTGACGGATTGCACGATATAGTTTTTTCAGTTGAATCTATTGAATCTTTTAGTGTCGTTGATTCTGGCATTTACATTGTAAAGAACAGTGATCTGGGTTTCCAAATGCCTGAAAGAATTTCAAATAGACCTGTCAAAAAATCTCTTGATGTATTCTCATTTCCTCAATCGAAAATTCCAAATACAATGCATACCATCGACTATGACTTTGATGGTATACTTGATTTGGTTGCTGCAACTCGTGATGGCTTGGCTGTTTACTTTAATGATGGTGCAGGAAATTTCATTGAAGACTTAATATACCCTTTAACTTCAGGTGAATTTGAAATGTTAGCCTTCGAAGTTGCTGATTTACAAAAAGATGGCGATGTTGATGTTATTGCTACAATATTAAAAGAATCGCCAATTTCTCCCGATTTCAGAGAATTTTCATTGGAAGTTCTAATAAATGAAAGTGGGAGTCTAAGTCCTACTCAAATTACTAAACAGGGCGCTCTTAATAAGATTGAATTGATTTCTGACCTGGTGGATATCGATGGTGATGGAGATCTGGATATATTGTCTTTGCAGGGAGATCAGATCATTTTTCACGAGGATCTATCAGGAAATTCAGAGTTTTCTATTCCTATCATTATTGATAAAGTGTCTGCAAAAGGTGTTGAAATGGTGACAGCAGATGACTTAGATCTTGATGGCCGACTGGATCTTATTTCCGTATCATCCTCAGATAGCAAACTAATATGGTTCAACAACAGATTCGGTCCGGTTGCGGAAATATTGCCAAACGAGGCAAGGCCGGGTCAATATGTAAAAATATCTGGCAGTAGCTTTAATCCTACCATCTCTGAAAATCTTGTTTTGTTCAATGGAACATTCGCTGAGGTCGATGTTCTTAGATCATCTTCAACTGAACTTTACACCAAGGTTCCCGAAGGAGCAGTGGGGATACAAAAGCTGGAAATATTTAACGTGAATACTGGAGTTCAAATGGATATTCCTCCTTTTAATTTCTCTGTAATAAATGATCAGGCCTCAGCTAATTTCCGAGAAGTATCAGTTCTGGACATAGCAGGCACAACATTTAGAGTAGAAGGTTTAGAGCTCGTTGATCTCGACAATGATCTTGATCTTGATCTGGTATTTCTCAAAAACGTATATCAACAATCCAACAGCATCTCTCTGGAAATTTATGAAAATATAGGTGATAATGATTTCACTTTTAGAACCTCAGTTGAATCTTCTTATAATGAATCTCTTTCACTTTTTGTTAATCTTGAAGGTGAAACACCAAGGGCTATAAAGGGTTTTGATGTAGATAATGACGGGCTAAATGATATAATGTTGAGCCGTGTATATTTGAAAAACATGGATGGCCAATTTAATTTTGAAATTTCAGAAGAATTCCTTGAATTTGAAACGGATGAGATTCAAACATTTGCAATTGGTGATCTTAACGCTGATGGTTTTAATGATTTTGTGGCCTCTACTTTTACCCAAAACACAGGACAGGCAACCACTCTTTTTTTTCATCTGAATGACGGGGCTGGCTTTTTTGACGCAGGCATTCAAATCATCGCCCTGCAAAGCACGGTTTTTGATATTGAACTTATTGATGTAGATGATGATGGTGACTTAGATATTATCACCACAGAACCGGCACTAGATAAAATTGCATGGTATGAAAATACTGACGGTAGAGGTAATTTTGATCCAACAGAAAAAGTAATTGACACCTCAATAGAGGGAGTTTTCGCTATCCGCGTAGGAGATATTGATGGAGATGGTGATGATGATATAGTTGCGGGAGGTGGATACACAAATCAATCAGCAACAGAAGGAGATATCATACAGGAAATCGCGTGGCTAGAAAGATTAAATCCTGCTACTTTCAGTGAAAAAATTCCGATAGATACTTTACAAGATTCCAAATTAGGTGTTACCGATATCGATCTCTCGGACTTAAACGGGGATAATATTAAAGATATTGTTGTCGACTCTTATTGGGACCAAACCACTTCAGCCTATTTCGGTAGAGTTGATGGCTTTAGTGAACGAAATATTCTGAGTCAAATGTTCCGGGGAGGATTGCAGTCTGCGACTGGTGATTTGAATAATGATGGTGATATAGACATTATTATATTACAAAGGCAAGACGGTGTCACAAGTCTGGAAAATATTTGGTATGACACAAAAATCCTTGACCTCCAAAGTACTTCTTTGATTCGTGCAGCTATCATCGAAGAGTCTTCAAATACAGTAAGTATTGAGGTTGCAGATACAGTAAACCTCGCAACCTTTAGTCCAGATGTAATCATATCAGAAGGAGCAGCACTTGAGTTCTTAAGCACAGACTTCTCAGAGGCAGTTGATGTGAGAGTAACTTCAGAAGTATTTAATTCCAGGGACATAGCAGAAAGCGATCCGTCAATTTGGACCATAATAACCACCAAAGTTCCTTCAGCTCCCACAATAGATACGATTTCTGTTGATCAAACAACCGCCACAGTCGGCTGGCAGGCTGATGAGTATTCCAGTCAATACTCTTTAGAAATAAGTGAAAATAGCCAATTCCTTGGTGATTTTATCTCTGGTATAGAGCCCATCTCTATCTCAAATCAAGCTCAAACAGAATTGGAGCTAAATCAATTGGAACCCGGTACCCGATATTATGGTAGAATCAGAGCCAGAAACATATACCAGACATTTTCAGTATATTCCTCCAGAATTGATTTTGTAACTCGACCAAGTGCTCCAGTTATAAATAGTATTAACACTTCTACAATTACCGAAAATGAAGCAAGAGTTAGTTGGACACCCGTCTCCGGAGAAGTGGATAATTATCTCATCACCTTACAAATTATAGAAAATGGCAGCATTCAGAATGTAGAGGGTTACCCGATCAATACGTCCACAGCAAACTCAATCATATTGGGAGAAGACTTCAATTCATCTGGTCTTGAACCAGGAACTGATTATCGAGTGTTTGTGGTATCTGAAAATGAGACTGGCACCTCACCTTCTTCGCAGTTAGTTAACTTTAAAACCAGGCCATCAGTAGAAAATATAAACTTAATCGCATCTGACATCTCAGATAATTCATTCAATTTGAGCTGGGATACA
>CAYTFO010000031.1:12063-25685 GCA_964437135.1 uncultured Roseivirgaceae bacterium
GGGATACAGTGTCTGGCGCATCTCACTATCTGCTCGAAGTTTCAGACGATGATTTTGAAACCACCCTTCCGAATTTCGATTTAGCAAAGGTAGTTTCAACTGATACGATAATTGGAGGATTGGAATCAGGTGCAGGAATAAGCGTAAGAATATCGGCTGTAAATAACACGGGAAGATCCGAATCTGCTGCAACCATCAAGCTTGTTACTTTACCTGAAGCCCCCAGCATTTTACCGATTGATTTATTGAGAATTACAAGGAGAACTGCTGAAATTGAATGGAATCCAGTCAACGGTAACAATATTCAGTATGAAGTCGAAGTTTCGACAACCGACTTTGAAGATGCCATAACATTAATAGAAGGCTATCCTTTACTGGTTTCGACAAATTCTATTGAAGTTGGTAGAGATTTTTCAACTCCTACCCTAGAAGCCGGAACTAATTATTGGGTGAGAATACGCGCAAATAATGCAACTGGTTTTTCTGATTACTCTTCAGTACAGGCTTTTAAAACTTTGAGTTTTCAACCTAGAATCACTCTTAATGAAGATGCAATTGGACAGGATTCGGTAATCATATCCTGGATTGAAGTGGAGGGCGCTGAAGAATTTCTCTTGGATGTTTCTCTTGATAACTTCCAGACTTTTGTCTCTGGCTTTTCAGGTTTATCTATTCCGGGAAATGAATACTCTATCTTAGGTCTGACAGAAGGGGAAGATTATTTCATCAGGTTGTACAGTAGTAACCAGACCGGAATCTCTCCCCCATCCAATACTATTGAGGTACTCACTAAACCTGGTACACCATTGGCCAGGGTCGCATCGCAAGTTACACCGCTGGAATTCACGGCTAATTGGGATCCCGTTCAGAGAGCAGAATCCTATCTGTTACAGGTATCTCAGCAAAGTGACTTTTCTGATATTTTGTTTGAAGAAACCTACACAGAAGCTAATCCAGTAAATATCGAAAATCTTTCTGAAGGTGAACAATATTACTATAGAGTCAGCTCTCAAAATCAAACAGGTTTGTCACCATTTTCAAATATAATTGAAGTGGAGACCGTAAATCCTGACCCACTTACTATCACATTGACACATGATGATGTTTTTGATCGTGAAAATGAAAATGTTGTTGGAATTTTGATCACAGGCGGTTTCGGAGAAAGGGAGGTTAGCTATCGCTGGAAACCAATAGGTTCTAATATCTGGAGTGAATTTTTAGAACCTGTTCAACTTTTATTTGGTCAGTATCAATTCACCATTGAACCAGGAATGCTTGACCAGCTTGGTACTGAATTTGAGGTTAGAATCATCGATGAATTAGGAAGAGAGCAAATTGATGATAATAACTTTATATTTATTTCTATTACAGGTGATGACGAAATAACAATACCTATTACATCTTTTGGAGGTAAAAGGAATGATTGGCAATTATTTTCTATTCCGTATGAATTAGATGATAATTTAATCGAGAGCATTTTTGATGAGGTTACTTCCAGGGAATATAAAAAGGAATGGCGATTAATGCATTACCGAAGCGAAGGTGCTGGTGGCAGTTATGTTGATTTTGGAGAAGGATTGAACCGAATTGAAATTGGAAAATCCTATTGGTTCAACTCAATTGATCGGGTTACAATTGAACTGGATGATGGACAGGTTACCAGTCAGGTACCTTTTAGTTTGTCACTTGAAAGAGGATGGAATCAAATCGGAAATCCATACAACGTCGATATAGACTGGGTTAGAGTACTTCTCAACAATGAAGCCAGCGAAATTGTCGGCGGATTAGTAACCTACGATGGCATCAACCCATCAAGAGGTAACACTATGGAGCCATTCAAAGGTGGATTTGTTTTCGCAGAAGAAGCAATAGATCTCAGTATTTTACCTTCAAATGAATCAGCTGTATCAGGTAGAACTGATGAATCTGGAAGATTTGAAGAGAATTCATCGGAGGTTTGGAGCATTCAGTCCGCCGGAGGTTGGGTCATTGACATGGAAGTAATCAACCGTCAAAATGTAGTTGATCGAGCTTCTTTTGGAATGGTAGAAGATGCTTCTGCAACAAAAGATAAATATGATCTCATGAAAGTACCAAGATTTATCAGTTACACAGATTTTTCTTCCGTTGTACCTGGTTATTTCTATTCGTCATTTGAAAGAGATATCAGACCATTTAAGCAAGAGTCTGTTTGGAATTTAAATTTCTCTTCAAACGAACTAAAAGGTCAAACCAAAATACAATGGGAGGTTGATAAAATACTTCAAGTAAATGAGCCTCTCTACCTTGTAGATATCACCAATGGAGGTATAGTAGATATGCGACAGGTTACTAAATATTTGGTACCTGAATCAGGATCAGCTGACCTTAGAATATATTATGGCTCTGAACTTGACGAAATCGAGTTTGGTGATATTTTACTGGTTGGAGATATTTATCCAAACCCGGTTGAAGATAAACTATCTATTCCTCTGGTACTGCCAGTATCTTCAAATGGTTGGGATATTGAAATCAAACTATTTAATGTACAAGGAAAAGAAGTGTTTCAGAATGCTAGTTTCTCCCCTGCCTCTGGATATACTACCACTCAATTAGATTTAAAAGCTATGGATATAAAAGCAGGAGTTTACTTAATATCCATTGCTGTTAAAGGTCAAAAAGAAATGATTGTTCAACAAAAAATCATAGTGAAATGAGAATTCAAAAGTTACTTTTCGTGATTTGCATTGTAACATTGAATTACAATAAATCAATAAGTCAAATCGTATCTGATCGATCCAACCAGATTCAGTTTGATTTTACAAAGGACAGTCTTACCAAAACAATCCTACCAGAGATATTGTGGACATATCCCAATATGGAATACACTAATTCAACTGAAAATCAGGTGCAATTTAAGGCAAGCATCAGCAGTCTTACTCCTCTCAAAAGTGTGAAATTAAACCTTAAAAGATCACAAACTCTTGATCCATTTGCCACAAGACAGGAGTATGTAGAGTTTGGTGCCCTTAGTGTTGAGGTTGAAAAAATGTTGTATTTGCAGGATGGTCAAAATATAGTAGAATTGGAGGTTGAAGATATCAATGGAGGTATCGTCAAAGATTTCAGATCTATTATTGTCGGGATGGATGCAATAAGTAATGCAATTGCTATTGATCGAAAAGACTACGCGGTACTATTTGCAACAGATAAATATGACAACTGGTCAGATTTAGTCAATCCAATTTTTGATTCAAATGCAATCGCAAAAGAATTAGAAGACAGATACGGATTTGAAGTCAGAATCGTTGAAAATGCAAATCAGGATGAAGTATTTACAGTTCTGAGGGAATATGCAAAAATGAATTATAAACCTCAGGACCAACTTTTAATATTCTTTGCAGGTCATGGCCAATATGACGAGACTTTTGGAGAAGGTTATGTTGTAGCAAAAAACTCTTTAGCAAAGGATCCTGGTAAGGTTACATACATTTCCCACAACAGATTGAGGAATAACATCGATAATATCCAGTGTGATCATATATTTCTGGCAATGGATGTCTGCTTCGGTGGTACCTTCGACCCTATTTTGGCTTCATCACGTGCACTATATGATGAAATTGACAATGCGGAATTTATTGTCAAAAAACTATCTGTTAAAACCAGAAGATACATGACAAGTGGTGGAAAAGAATATGTGTCGGATGGAATCAAAGGTCAGCATTCGCCCTATGCAAGAAAGTTTCTGGAAGCACTTAGAGAAAATGGTGGAGAAGACAGAATTCTTACACTGGCTGAACTAAATCTTTATATGCAAAAACTCCAGACAACACCAAGGGCAGGTTCTTTTGGATCCGATGAACAGGGAAGCGAATTTCTATTTATTGCTAAATAAATCGGGCTAAAATTGTTTGCAAAAGACTGAATAATGCATCAAGGTAAAAACTAGAAGCAGTAAAAAGCTTTCGAAAAACTCAATTAGTATTGAATTTCCAATTGCTCACTGGCTTTTGATAAATGATTTCTTAGAGGACTACTTACCAGCAATCCGGATAATTCAAGCCATTCCAGATAATTCAACGTAATGGCATACCTGGCTTCTGCCAAACGCTGATTAAGTGCCTGCTGATATATGATAAGTTCAAATAAAAACTCCAGGTCAGTTGTATTAAGATCCAAAAGGTTGTTTATTTCAGAATTTTTTGAATTTAACAGGTCCCATTTCTTAAATAAAACATCTAATTGATTTTCTATCTGCTGAACTTCTTTATCTATTTTCAATTTGTAAATAGATAGATTCTGTTCTTCCTCTATCATATTCAGTCTTCTTACCTGTAAATCTGGTCTATCAGGGTTCACAATTGGAATAGTGAAGCCAAATTGAATTCCAAATTGTTCATTAAATGTTTCTCCTCTCCTTTCTCGAAATTCCGCCTGAACAAACCCTATGTTACTAAAGCTTTCAGTCTCTCTTATATTCAGTTCAGATTTTTCTATTTCCATCTCTAACTTCTTATTTTCATAAAGAATACTATTAAACTCCAGTTTATCATTTTCCATCAACCTGCTTCTTATCTCTTCAACACCAATTATTTGATCAAAATTGATCAAAATCTTTCCGTCAAATGGGTAATAAATTTTTAGTTCCGTGATTAATTCTGAAAGCCTCCCCTCGTATTCAATTAATCTGATCTTACTTTTTGTGAGGTCAAAATCTATTTTTACTAAATCTGATTTATCTTCTTTTGCCAGCAATTTAAGTTGATCAAGAGTTTTCAAATTTTGCTTTTCGAGATTCATTTCCTCTTGCAATGAAAGAATTCTTACGATCATTGTATACCTGCTTTTAAGCAGTTCAGAAAGACTTACCTGGCGTTGAAGTTCAAGTTGCTTTCCAATCAAATCTTTATGATTTTTGTTTGCTTTCACTTCAAATGGATTGAGTGGGGAAAGCCTTACCCGATAGTCATTTAGGCCTTCCTCAAGATTTGATACTCTCATCCTAAACTCAACTTCTCTTAACCAGGGGGAATTGAAATTATTATTCTCAAAATAGGCTATCTGCTCGGAGACAATATTTAATTCAGTATTGGTGGGAGAACTTTCTAAGAATCTTGTTACGTTGAATTGACTAAAAGCAACGGTAGATGAAAATATCAAAAGAATTGAAAATATGGATAGATTATTTCGCATTGAGAATTACGTATACTCTTTCTCCATTTAAAAATTCATTGTTTTCGGGGATTTTGACAAATATTTCTTTTCCCCACATTTTCATCTCGTTTCCCTGGTTCATTTGATTTGGATATGAAATAATTCTGGATCCTATTTCCACAATTTCCCCTTTTATTTGATAAACCCTGGAAATAGACTTTACGGATACTTCAGTTCCAATCATAACTTCCATATCTGACTGTTCATTTACATATGCCTTAATTAGCGTTGGGGATGAGTCATACAGGGAAATAATCGTTTTAAACGAAGGAACTAATTCGAACAGCTGGGCTGATATCGAACCCACAGTTCCATTAAACTGTGCTATCTGAACTAACTGATTTTGTTCCTCCTCAAGAGATTTCAATTCCAGCTCTACTTTTTCTATCTCAAGAGCTAACACAGCCAATTCGTCATTCCTTGATGCACGAACTGCGTTGGTTTGCTCAATAAAAATACTATTTTCCAGTTTAATTTGATCATTCAAAAGCCTGACTGTGGCTTTGAGTTCCGACACAACATCAAGCGAGTCTTTTCCCAGTTGAGATAATATCTGCTGACTAACATCTGATTCCTGTTGCAGTTCCAATCTAACGCTTTCTAATCGTGTTTCAAGTTCAGCAATTTTGAGTCGGTGTTTCAGTTCTGTTTCCCTAAGCTTTGATTTCGTATCCAGATCAACCTGAGATTCTTTTTTTTTTAAAATTTCAAGTTCCTTTATTACATTTTTTAAATCCAATTCAAGGTCTGGTCTTTCAACTACCAACAAACTGTCCCCTATACTCACCTGCTGGCCTGGTGACACAAATAGTTTCTTTATTCTTACTGCCTTATTGAAAGAAACGGCAGTTTTTTGAGGTTCCACCTCTGCAATTATTGCAAATGAACCATCTCTCTTTGAGAAAGATACAACTAATAATACTATTGCAGTTGCGAGAATTACCCCAGGAAATAAGATTTTCCTAATCATAGTTCACCCTCCTCGACTAAATCAAGCCTAACATCCGATAATTCAGGAAGTGAATTTATATCAGCGAAAAAAGCCTTTATTTCAAAATCCAATGGAATTATAATTTTATATGACAACCGGACGACCTGATCGACTTCATTTTTTCTAAATCTGGATTGCTCAGAATTCAGATCTTTTTGCAAACAGTACTTTTCAAAAACAGCTATATCTTCAAGATTTTTCACTGAAACTGCTATTTCAATAGTCTGTAAACGCCTGGAACCAAATGAAGAAAAATGTAAAGTCAGAGCGACTGAACAAAATATAATTGTTCCTGCAATTGCAATTGCATATCCATAAACCCCTGTAGCTATTCCAATAGATAGCGATGCAAAAATGAAAATTATGTTTCTTGGATCCCGAATCAGTGTTCTGAAACGAATGATTGCTATAGCTCCAATAATTCCAAACCCTGCAGCCAGGTTATTCCCAACTGCCATTATAACCATGGAAGAAACAGTGGAACTCATTACGATTGCCTGAAAAAAGTGATTTGGGAATTTTTTACCCGAAAAAGTAAACCAGTAAACCAACCCAATAATTGCACTTAATACAAACGAAAGCAATAAAGAAAATAGCGCTACCTCAAATGACGGATAACTGTAATAATCTTCCTGTCCAAAAATCTGCTCAAACATGAACGCTGTAATTAATTGAGCTAAAGTAATACAAAAAGCCATTGGATTACGTTAATGTTAGGATAATGTTAAAATCATTACTTATTAGATTTACATAAATTATTCTTCTCATGAGAAAAATAGCCGTATTTACTTTTCTTACACTCCTTGCACTACTTATTTCATGCAATAAAGAGAATAATGAAAACCCTGAAGTAAATAATAATGACCCTAATCAGCCAGTAGAATTTGCTGTCGATATAGGTGAAAGTACTATCCCATATGTCATAATAAATACAGACGGTCTCCAAATCGAAAATGAGCCTAAGATTCCTGCAACGATGAAAATTTATCGCCAGCAAGATCTGCTTCACGAGGCAAATATTGGCATTGAATATCGAGGTTCCACTTCTTTTCGACTCTCGGATAAAAAGTCTTTTCGTATCGAAACCTGGGATGAGGATGGAAATGATACAGATGCTTCATTTTTCGGTTTTCCGGAGGAAGAAGACTGGATTTTGCAGGGCCATGTAGTAAATAAAGAAGAGAATTACATTTTTGATCGTACCCTGATGTATAATCTACTTGGCTATAGACTATTTGAAGATATGGGAAGATATGCCAGTCGAACAGAGTTTGTTGAGGTAGAAATTAATGGGGAGTATCTGGGAGTTTATGTTTTTATGGAAAAACTAAAACGTGACAATAACCGAATTGATTTGACAAACCTGACTCCCGCAGATAATGATCCTGTAACCATTACTGGTGGCTATATTATCAAAATTGACAAAACCACCGGAGGTGATTTAGGGCTCAATGAACCATTAGAATACTTTGAGAACAACTGGGATGATGATGCCCGATATCAGGAGCGTTTTAGTTTTAGATCAAGGTATGACATATTTGGAAATTTACTTGACTTCGAGCCGTTCAGACCTCCTTATCATCCCGATCAATATCTTGAATCTTACTTTATTTATGAAGATCCCAAACCAGTGGATATTACTCAGGATCAAAAAGAATATATCCGGAATTATATTGATGATTTTGAAACCGCACTTCGAAATGATGATTTCAGTGCAAGTACCAGGACTTACACTAATTACGTCGACTTAAATAGCTTTGTTGACTATTTCATCATCAATGAGTTATGTAGAAATGTTGACGCTTACAGATTAAGTACTTTTTTAACAAAGGATCGGGGTGGAAAATTGAAAATGGGCCCTATCTGGGATATGAACATTGGATATGATAATGGTGGCAGAATACCAATTGATGACTGGGTCATAAACTACAATAATCATGTGCAGAGAGATGCATGGAGTATGCTTTTCTGGTGGCCGAGATTGATGCAGGATCCTATTTTCAGAGAAGCTGTTAGAAACAGATGGGTTGAATTGCGATCGGGTGTGTTAAGTGATTCAAGACTGATGGCCAAAGTTGATGCTCAGGCAAATTATCTCCTTGATAATGGGGCTATAGAAAGAAACTACAACGTATGGTCGATATCTGATGCGGTAAATTATCAGGGAAGTGTTGAAAGTCTTAAAGGTTATTTACTAACAAGAAGCAGCTGGATGGATGATGTGATTGGAGGGTTTTAACTCCTACCCGATCCAAAAATTTAGCCTACTTTTCTCTAGAAAGATTTCGCTAAACTAAAACAGCATTAATAACAACTGTTTTATTTCATAGAACTAAGTGAAAATTAACAAAAAAAATAATTTATCTATATTCAGTTCCGCAATAACTATAAATTCCTGACGGCACGCATGACATCTTTCTGACTGATCTGTCCTATTAACTTTCCATTTTCAACAACAGGAAATCTTCTTAGCCTCTTCTCAAGGAACATATTAGCGGCATCAAAAATATTTGTATTAGGATCAATCGTGATGACATTCACTGCCATATGATCCCTCACATTACCTTGCATATTTGGGATATTATCATAACGTCCCTTTATTATTTGTTTAAGACAATCTCCTTCTGAAATGACACCAACCAATTCATTTGAATCATTCACTACAGGTGCCCCGGATATTTTATATTTAAGTAAGGTGGAAATTACATCCCCCATTGTCTGATCGGGCTTAAAAGTGATCAGTTTTTTTGCCATGTAATCTCTAACCTGGATATTTTTTTGTTCCTGCTCCTTTACTATTTGAGCACCTTTGTAGCTTGTTACCATAGTGATTTTTATTTGATCAAGTTCAATAAGATACATAAAATATTAATCACATACTAATGATTAACAAACAATTCATACTGTTAAAACGAGGTTAATTGACATAATTACCTATTTTTGAAAACTCTTATGATCGAAAAAATCACATTTTCTTTTTCGGGCATTGAATTTATGGAACCAATGTCCCTGATTCTAAACTGGTTTATGGCAGTCCAGTGTTTAATTTATTTCAACAGGTTGAAAAACAAAGATGAAGACAAAGAATTTCTACTCTGGAAATTTGCTTTTATTTCATATAGTGTATCATTTTTTTTCGGAGGTCTCGCCCATTTTCTATATGCTTACTCCGGACAGGTTGGAAAACTACCGGGCTGGCTTGCTGGAGCATTTGCTGTCTCATTCATGGGAAGTGCATTGATTTCGAAATCAACAAAAATCAAGGCGAAAAAAATGCTTCAAAATTTTCTCATCGGAGAAACCATCATTTTTTGTGTTCTAACTGTAATTACCCAGAATTTTATGTTTATTATCATGCATACTATTTTTCTGATTCCGTATGTATTATTTCTAACTTCATGGCATGGCTTAAACATCTATACAACTTTCTATCTTGCCTTAGCTGCATTGGCAACAGCTGCTCTCGTTAGAGTTGCTAAACTTGATATCCATTTATGGTTTAATCGTGACGATCTTGCCCATGTTTTTGTGATTATTGCGCTATGGGTTTTTTACAAAGGTTCTTTAATGTACGATGAGAAAATGGAATTGAGTACACAAGAATACAACTAAGGTACCAGCCAGACTGCATCTTTCAATAAATCATTCTCATAGTGATATCTGGCTCTGAGGTGATCTTTCTTTTGAAGCTTTAGAACTTCCATTTCCAGAATTTCAAATTCAATGACCTGAAAATAATCAGAAGAATATTGATCCCTCCACTGATGTGCTTTTTCAAGATTATTAATTTTTGTTCCCGGCGCATCTACAGTATTGTAACTGTGCATTATCTCCTCTGGATATTTTTTGTATTCTATTAAACAATCATCAGCATTCCAAAATGATGCTCTTAATTTCATTTTTATCTGAATTTTCTGACCAGAATGCCAGAAAAGCATTGAAGACATAGGAGATCCATGCAACTGTTCAACTTTTCCTGAACGCTTATCTGTATAAATGATAATTGATTTAGCACTTCGATCAAAATGTCTATTGACAACCATACGTTGTTCCGCAGTCTCGTTTAATGTGGTCGCCAATGTAACATATCTAAACGGATGTCTTTTATCATGATTCGACCTGATCAAGTGATCAAATGCCAGAGACTCCAACTCTATAATCTTCATATTCAATCAACCAACAATTCACTGCTATGTTGCCACATTTATTATTTGTGTATATTGAAATATAAATTTCATTCTTATGAGCAATAGAAGAAGCTTTATTCAAAAAATCGGAATGGCTTCCTTAGCATTCCCTTATTTCTCTCAGGCATCAATTAAAACAGGTCTTAAAAAGCAATATCCGGTTATCATCTGCAGTAGAGGTGAATATTGGGGCAGGAAAGTACTGGAACCCGGATGGAAAATACTTAATGATAATGGAAGCCTCCTGGATGCTATCGAATCTTCATCCATGGTGACTGAACTCGACCCTGAAGATCAATCTGTAGGATATGGAGGTCTTCCAAATGAACAGGGGATAGTACAATTAGATGCTTCATTTATGGATGGTAAAACGCACAATTGTGGATCAGTGGCTGCTCTCGAAAATATCAAAACCCCTTCTGCTGTAGCTCGTCTGGTAATGGAACGAACAGACCACATTCACCTGGTAGGACAGGGAGCATTAGACTTTGCAAAAATGCATGGTTTCAAAGAGGAAAACTTACTCACAGAAAAATCTCGTTTAAGATGGTTGAAATGGAAAGAAAACCTTTCCGATAATGATGATTATTTACCTCCTGCAGATAACAAATATGAAGAAGAGGATCGGCCAACCGGAACCATAAACGTACTTGGAATAGATAAAAATGGAGACCTAGCCGGTTGCACCACTACCAGTGGTTTGTTTGGGAAAATTCCAGGCAGAATTGGAGATTCTCCAATAATTGGGGCTGGTTTGTACGTCGATAATGAAGTTGGTGCTGCAGGAGCGACAGGAAGAGGGGAAGAAATACTTCGAACTTGTGGTAGTTTTTTTGTGGTCGAACAAATGCGAAATGGAAAAACACCTCAGGAAGCGTGTGAAGCTCTCTGCAAAAGAATAATTGATATAAATGGAGGGAAAGAAAAAGTAGACTTTAATGATAAAATAATTGCTGTGAATAAAAATGGAGAAGTTGGTTGTGCGATGATCAGGGGCAATAAGGACTATACACCCAAACTTTCCTATTGGAATGAAAACGGATTTTCAGTTTATGAAGGAACCTATCTGATAGAAACCAAATGATTACCTTTTTCTCAGAAAATAAGCCTCTGAATAATAGTCCCTTGTTTTTAGCATATCAATCAAAACTTTTCCCAGAACGCAAGAAAATTTGAATCCGTGTCCACTCAAACCGGCAGCATATACTATATTTTGGTCATTATTGTGAAAATCAACGATGAAATCAGTATCACGACTGTATGTGTATAAACATGACCTCATTACATGTATATCACCTAAATCGTCTTTAAATATGCGCTTCACGGAAGCACTTATATCCTCAGCAGACTCATTATCCCATTCTTTATCTGACTTATAAGAACTAAAGTCTACAGATTTTCCTTTTCTATGAATAGCGATTTTCATGCCTTCATTTTTTACTGTGAATCCGTCGGCTTTTTGATATGGAAATCCATAATAAAGATCATCCGAACCCTCTTCAACCCAGCCCCAGCATGAAATATCCCTAAAATTTAAATCATAAGATTGAGGTTTAAACCATGCCAGCCATTGTTCCGTAACTTCCAATTCCGGGTGAGTATCAATCAATAACTTCGAATTCCCGGCACCACCACAAATAACTAACTTTTCACAAAGAACATCACCACTGCCCGTATTGATTAGAATGTCTTTTCCCCTCTTTGTGAATCCGATTACCTCTGTATTTCTGATCAGATCAGCTCCATTTCTCAAAGCTCCATCTATGTATGCAGAAATAGCCCGGGATGTCAATAAATATCCGGCATTTGGCTCAAAAAGTGATACATGGTCTTTTTTACTTTGAAAATACTTATAGTACGAATCGGACTCAGATAAATTAATTTCATACTTATTTGCAGCATATTTAACCCCTTTTATCAAATCATGATTGTGAGGCCCCATGTACAGCAAACCCGTTTTTATAAATATATTATTTCCGGTACTTTGTTCCAGTTCTTCCCATAATCTATAAGCTTCTTTGAGAAGTGGGACATAATCCGGGTGTTCAAAATATGCCTGTCTGATTAGCCTTGTATCCCCGGAATGTGAACCAAAATCATGTGGAGGATTGCCGGCATCGATGCCAATAACAGAATCAGAATTTAAACTAGCATGATAAAGAGCTGAAGCTCCAACTGAACCCACCCCCAGGACAGCTATATCATATTTCCTTTTCAAGTTTTTGAATTTATTTTCTTATCAATTGACAATCTGCCCCCACCCGAAATGATCAGGACTATAAATCCAAATAAATACAAAAGTGCTTTTTCCTTTTTCGAAAAAGGATCATCTCCATGCTGTATAATGGCAGCTACAAACATTGTAAAAGCCAGGAAAAAGGAACTAATTCTTGTGAAAAACCCGGTCATAACAAAGATTGAACAGAAAAATTCAGCAAAAACTGCCAGATATAAACTTGTTGCACTTCCAATTCCAATTGGATCCGCAAATTGAAGATCACCCGAAATCAATCTTTGTAATTTTGGGTAACCATGAGTCAGCATCATCCCTCCTAATGAAAGTCTGAGTATTAATAAAGAAACGTTTATCTGTAGTTTAGTAAACCCTGATTTCATATCTTCCATACTTTGTCGATCTTTAATTTATTGTTCTTTTTCTTTTCATGGTTCAAAAATACCGCTTTGGTATTATTTTTGGATACCATAAATCAAAAACACCGTTGCTATGGTATTTATATGGTACAATCCTGACACTGAAAAATACGAAAAAGGAAGCATGCTTGACTATGACAGAAAACTTCTAAATAGTGAAAATAGGGATCGATTCAATTTAGTTTTTGAATTTAACGATGCAAAGAAAAACATGGCGGACAAAATGGTAAAAGCATTAAATCTTGTAAGAAAACTAAACCCTAAGCAATTATTCAAATCCAATCAGTGATCAAATGCCATGAAAAATAACTTCTTATTGTTTACTCTTATTCTTTTAAGCTGCTCTACTCAAAAAATAGTTCATTATATAAACGAAGAAGCTTCTTTTCAAAGTTATAAAACTTACTATTTGTTAAATACAAAAGGAAATATACGCGCAAAAGATGACCAGCTTATTCCAAGACTTGAGAGTGTTATTCAAGGAGAAATGGACAAACGGGAATACACCTTTGATGATGAAAACCCGGATCTTATACTCAGATACGAACTCGTTGCCATGACGGAAACAGAGGTACGATCTACAAACACTCCCTACACTT
>CAYTFO010000032.1:0-16839 GCA_964437135.1 uncultured Roseivirgaceae bacterium
GGCAGGTCATCGCGTCCGGCGATCGCCCGACCACCGACCCGTCGTCCGTGCTCGCGGATCGAAAGTTTATCACGAACCCAATTATGCTTTCATTGTCAATACAGAGTTTGATGATAGTCTTCCATTAAAATTCTTTAAATACAGAACTACCTATCGGGTTGATGAAGAGGGCAACAAGAAATACACCCGGGCTAAATATCGGTATTTCGATTATGAACTGGATTATTGAAATACACTGATAAATGATTTTTTAACACTTCTTACAACCTCAAATCGAATTATCCAGCAAACCAGTACACAAGTTTACCCGACTAAAGAATGAAGGCGGGAATACCAGTACACCCTTACACCAGTACACCCGTCTGGATTATAAAGGTAGTCAAACCAAAGCTGGAGTATAAATGCTACGTGTATCTCTTACCTGTCCTGATATAGTTCAATTTATTTCTCTTTTTATCTCTTGTTAGAGATAGCTTTTTTTATCAATTTTAAAGGATGAAGAGAATTGTAATGTTGTGGATCTTCGGGTTTGCAATTCTTTATCAGGTCACCAGCCAACCAACCAAACCTGTTAATGTACCCGAAAGTCTTGAGTTCTACTGGTATACCTCTGTCCCATTTATATACAAGGATCCGGATGGGAATCTTGTGGGAATTGAGTATGAACTTGTTACTGCCTTTCGTAAATATCTGAAAGAGACGTATAATATCGATCAGGAACACATATGGAAAGAGACTGAAAACTTCTCTTCCATCATGACTATTGCGAGGGATACCAATTATGTGAACAGGATTGGGGTATCGGCATTTTCCATAACTGAGGAAAGAAAAGAATTTCTAAATTTTACAAACTCATATCTGACAGATATCTCTGTATTGGTTACAAGTAAAGGAACGCCAATAGTGGAGTCCTATGATGAACTAAGCAAAATGCTAAAAAGGATGCTTGCGGTTACCATTAAAGGAACAAGCTACGAAAAACTACTATTCGATCTTCAGGATCAGCTCAATTCAGAATTTGAAATTAAATACATTGAAAGTGATAAGAATGTCCTGAATACCATCTCAGAGACCGAAAATAGTTTTGGATTTATAGACTTACCCATTTACCTGATGTTAATAAAAAATGGCGGCGATTTGACTCGTCAAAATCTTTTTACAGTTCGGGGAACAGGCTATGGATTGATATCTTCAAAGAAAAGTAACTTTAATGAACTCTTTAATGAATTTTTGAGCAGGCTGGAAACAGAAGAAATTCTTGCAGATATTGTTTCAAGATATTTCGGTGCTGAGCTTTATTCATTTATTGATAACCTATATGAACAGGAGCAGTTGGGAACATCTATTCTGACAAAGGAAAAGGAACTACAGCTTGCTTTAATTAATAATGCAAATCTGAAACTAGAGCAGGAAAAATCTTTGAAAAATGCTTTGATAGTGGGTTTTGCACTAACAGCTCTTTTTCTGGTGATTATATTTATTCTTTTCCAGAACAATCAAAAAAACACTCGCCTTCTTTTAGAGCAAAATCAACAAATAGAAACTCAAAAAGATGACATTCGAAAGAAAAATGAGCAACTTTTAAACCGTAATACTCAGCTCATTTCTTTAAATGAAGAAAAAAACAATTTGATGAGTATCCTGGCACATGACCTTAGATCACCTTTAAACCAGATTATGGGATATTCAGATCTGATAGAAAGAAATAATATCATTGAAAATAAGGAAGACAAAGAGTTGGTTGGATATATAAAAGAGAGTACAGCTCGAATGAATACGATGATATCCAAAATTCTGAGTCGTAATTCAGAGAACTCCAATGGTGTTATGGTGATAAAAGAACCTGTGGATGTAAATGATTTGATCGATGACCTGGCAAAAAGATACCGTCCGGCAGCGGCTAAGAAACAAATTGATATTGAAGTCACCAAGTGCAAAAATAATAAGAATATCCAGACAGATCACCTGCTGCTATTTTTAGCATTGGAAAACCTGATTTCCAATGCTGTAAAGTTTTCTAATAAAAATACGCAAGTTAAAATTGAAGCCCAATGTACTACTGATGATGTAAAGTTTGTGATTTCAGATCAGGGACCTGGATTTACGGAAGAAGACAGGCTGGAGATTTTTCAGGCTTTTAAAACTTTATCTGCAAAGCCAACAGGAAATGAGCCGTCAACGGGTATGGGCCTTTCCATAGTAAAGAAATACATATCTGAACTAGGCGGAAAAATAAATCTGGATCCTGAAACAGGAAAAGGCAGTGTTTTTACGGTGATTATTCCTTGTTGAAAAAAGCAGGGCACGCGGTGAAAACGCGCACCAGCATCATTATAAACGCGCACTATTATTTTTCAGTTGAGCACGAGAATCCTAATCTTCAACTTTTGTAAAAACTTCCTTAAAAATAACATATTGTCCCGGGTTCCAGTTGGGACCGTCTCCTGACATGTATCTAAAAGAAGTTCTGGTAAAGATCTTTCCAGAGGCTTCAATTGTAAATGCATATCTAGTCTCGTAAACTGTTCCGGCATTATGAATCAGGCTGTCATTCTCTTCATCAATGATAAAAGCCCCGAATTCAGGTTGAAAATTTTCAGTATTTTCTGTTCCTAATTGATAATCACCTCTGTCAATCCATCTCAACTGGTAGGTAAAAGTATCACCATAATATATTCTTCTTCTGAATAATTCCTGTCTTTCAGAGGTTTTTCCAAACCTTGGGTTTAGATCAAATTCAGCAAGTGAAAATTCCTGATTTCCTACAGCGATGATTTGATATTGCCAGGTTCCGAACAGCTTTTTTTCTGTATCTGAGAATGCTTTTTCCGGAACAGGGTTTTCCACCTCTGTACAGGAAATAATTACCATGAGTACAATAATAATTCTAGTTAAAATTCCCATTGGCATCCAATTTTGAAATGGTTATTTTATTTAATTGTTCGTTATAGATGGGATTGGTCATCAACATGATACTTCCATCTTCTGTCTCAATGATATCTCCAGCCGAACCTGAAAATCGTTTTTTGAAAATAACCTTTCCCTGCGGGTCCAGACGATAAATGTAGGAAACGGTATTGTCTCCAGCTACCAGTTTTTCTGCCAGAAGTAAATAATCTCCATTTTTAGCATGTATAAATTCCCTTGGGTATTCATTTTTTGATGAGTCGGTTATATCTACAGGGGTGTTATTAGGAATAAAATCACCAGACAGTGTTCTGACAATAATTTCATTAGGGGGGTCAGTATAAACTACAATATAGCCCCCAATATTATCCGAACGAATGTATTTAGGGTTTCTGTTGAAGCCATTCTCTCCCTCTGGAGCGAAGGCATTAAAGTTTGTTTCACTATCTAAAGTAGCAACCGGTACTTTAAAAACTGCAATATTATCTTTTCTTTGACCTATAAGAACTATGTCTCCGTTTTCATCCAGATCAAAATCCCTGGTAAATTTTAACCAAAGATCATCACCCGGCTCACGTACAGGTCTAAGGTCTGTAAATGATCTAATGATTTTACCATTTTCATCTAATTCTAATAAGCTATAACCATCAAGGTTAAATTCCAGACTATTATGAAAACCCAGCATCAGGTATATTTGATTATTTGATAATCTTTTAAGTACAGGAGTTGCTTTTAATCTCTGTTCGGGAGTTACATTTTCAATGTTGTTTATTGGATCAATAAAAAGAAGATTTAAGTCAGCATCGAACTTTCCTAAAAAAGGAAGTCCACCACCCGGATCTTCAAGGTAAAAATCCACTCCTACTTCCGGTGCAGAAAAATAGACATCTCCATTTCGCCACTCTCCGGCAAATAGTATTCCTCCATCTGCACATTCTACGCCCCATTGAATAATTCCTTTCGACTCCAAATCTCGGTATTGGACGATCTCACCGGTGAAAATACTATCGACCGGGTAAATGCGTTCTTTCAGCTTATTTCCATTTTTGTCAATCAAAATCGCTCCCAGCCCAAAATCAAATACATTATCCACATTGCTGGGAAGATTAAATGCAGGCTTTCCTATTCTCCCAAGAATTAAAAAATTACCATCGGACAAAGGCACAATTTTCTCCCCTGTAGAAGTACCCAATTCTCCATACACTTTTACAAAGTTTTCTGAAGAATCTTCTAAAGTTTCTAAACACGAACTTAGTAAGATGAGTATTAGATAATACAATACTTTGATATACTTCATTTCCTTACAACTTTATAAATGGTAATAGAATATCCCAGTGTAAAACGCACTAAATCAAATTTGAAATCATCCGGAATGTAGGAAAATGTTTCCTGAGTATATTCATCTGTAAATCTATCTTCGTTATCCACCTGATTGTTGATACCGTATTCGTATCCTATCATAAATGAAAGACTATTCCTTCCAAAATTTCGAATCAATTCAAGAGACCCTAAAAAACCGTAGGTCATGGTTTTTCTTTGTTCGGATATATCGTAGTAGGTTTTTAATCTTGGCACGCCTAAGAATGGTACGATGATATCTCCTTGCTCGGGCGCTATATTTAAATCCATTCTGGAGCTAACTCTTAGATGTGAGACGACACCTGCACCAATACCCAGCTTCCAATTATTAAGGTCGAATTGATACTGAATCTGTACAGGGAGTGATAGAAAACCCATGCTTTCCTCTACTGATATTTTTTGATATTGCTGAATAATTTCAGATTGTGAGTATTTAGCAGTTTGATATAGAAGTGAAAAATCCAGTGTTAATCTGGGTCTAAAATAGTATTTCCCTGTTATGCCACCACTGAATCCCAGTTTACCGTTATAATCTTCGGGCTCATTCGTCTCTGAACCATAACTCCAATATTGCATAATAGAATAATTCTGATAGTTTATTCCAGCCGAAATGCCATAACTAAATTTTGGACTCACAGAATAGTTTTCTATCAAACTCTTATATTCAACTAAGTCAAGATAGCCGATTTCGTAATCCGGGTATTTAACCAATAGTTTTTGAACCCATTGATCTGCTGCTTCATCTTCATTGAGTAGGAGAGAACTTTTGATCAGCAATTCTCTTGCCTGAATCTCCTTTGATGAATTGAGTCCTTTGTCTATGCAGTTGTCAAGTAGCTGGATTGTTCTTTTAAATTCACCATTATAATAGGCTCTTTGTGCCTCCTCAAGGTTTTCAAGGCAGTTCTGAGATCTTGAAGAGAACCCCATAAGCAAAAGAAGTCCAATGGAAATTATATGTCTAATTGCAGGTTTCTTCATATTCGATTTCCTTTGAAATAAATTCATTCCATTCTTTTTCACTGAGGTTACGAGTAAGAAATCCACATATTTCCTCTGCAAAAAAAGCGGGGTCCATCGGGTAACTGTTCAATACACCATTGTAAGATCCAGAGTAAAGCCTGTCTCCAGCTTCATCAAATGTAATACTGGATACCCAACTATCGTGATCGCTCAGTATTATAGGCTGCTCAAAAAGTTTACCCAATTGCCATACTCTAACGGTTCTGTCAAAACTTGCAGATGCGATAAAACGATTTTTACTACCAATTGCGATATCGGTGATTGCAGCAGTATGACCGGGAAGGACCTGTAAAATTTCACCACTTATCGCGTCAACTTCCTGAATAATCCCGGATTCTCTACCAATAAAAACAGATTTATCTCCGTTTTTCTTGATTTTTCTAATGTCATCCTCAGCAGATAGATTGAACTCACTTCTTTGTGTAAGCTCAGTACTCAGTGTTTTTAAAGTTCCATTTTGCAACGCAATCCACATCTCCTGATTAGATATATCGGCATCCATTATTTTACTTTCCATTTTCAGTGTTTCCAGTACTGAATAGTTTTTATCCATTAACACCACTGTGCCGGATTCATAAACCACAATAGATTTTTCCTTCAAAAGGAAGCAATCTATTATTTCCCCATTGCCCGAAATTTCAATCTTCTTCAATTGACTATTTGCCGTATTCAGTTCATATAGAGCGCCATCAATAGTACCTATCAACGCTTTTCCTTCGTCCTCTGCAATAGCGCTAATTGATATTTCTGAATTATTTAAAACCGGTGATTTGCTGTTGTTTTCCACCAGTTTACCATCGTTACCCGCTGTGAAAACTTTATCAGACTCAGTTATGATTTCTACTATTGCCAGTGAATGGGGTTTAGTTTTTTCCTGTTTACTCAATCTCGAATGACCAAGATACAGGGATTGATAAATATCCGGCTGAAATGCATTACCACCGTTTCTTTGATTGAATAAAAATGCCTGTCTGGCAAGTAAACCCTGTAACTCGGGATCAATTATATGAGTTGCTTTTACTCCCAGTTCTCTGGCAATGGCAAGCATCAACAATTGGTCTGCCCTTGATTTTTCATTTTCAGCTATCTGTTTTTGTGAAATCGCTTCCTGTTCACTTTTTTCTGCCTGATTCATAGCTTCTAGAGCTCTTTCTCTTTCCCGGTTAGCTATTAATTGCTGAGCGATTGCTATTTCCCTTTGATCCTGAGCTTCTTTTGCAGAAAGCTCGGCTTTTCTTTTCTCAATAGTTGCGATATCAGCCAGTTGCTTTGCTTCTGCTGCATTTCGAGTTGCGATTGCAGATTGCTCAATTGCAATTTGTTTTTGCTTCTGAGCTTCTTCTGATTCGGATTGTGCTATTTTAGCCAGCTCCTCAGCCCGATTTTTCTGAAGATTTGAATTCACAAACCCAACTATTGAGGAGATCAATAAGAAGATAATTATCGCAGAGATGATTATCTGAACTCTTCTGGCTTTTTTTCTTTTCCCGGATTTTTTCTTGCTTAGTTCAATAAAGGCGAGTGTATTTTTATCAAGTTTCAATGATCGCTCGATAGGCGAGATATACAGGAGATCTTCATCTTTCAATAAGGTACCCCGTTTTTCGTATTCATTGATACTGTAAGACAAAAACTGTCTTACGTCCAGCAATTCTCTCTCCTGATGAGTTATTTTTTCATAGATCTTTTGTGCCAGACTATCATGCCTTAGTTCATATTGCTCATTATCATCTTTGTCTTTAAGAATTCGCTTATTTACAAATTCATTTAAGATAGTATCGATTTTCTCAAGAGAAATTTCATGCCCAATATCACGTGTATATTGCTGTACTTCCTCGACTGTCTTTTGAGTTTTGGTACCCTGCAGAGAGGCAAAGGATTTTAGTACAGTTAATGCAGCTTTGGAATCTTCCATTTTGAAAAGCTGCTCATCTACAAATTCAGCTAATACATCACTGACCTGCCCCAGCTTCTCTATCTGTTCATTGGTAAAAACCAGCTCTTTATCTTCAGAAGTATTCTGAGAGGCGTTTCTATATATTTTATCCAGAAAAACCTGCAAAAATGTTAATTCTATCTGGGACTTCTCCGGGCTTAGTTTTTTGAGGAGATTCTCTTCAAAACCATTCTCTAATTTTATCGAAGAGAAGTTTGAGGGACCCACAATACTTTGTTCGGCCTGTTTACGGGTCATTTTCTCAACCCGTACCCGGTTGTCAAAAAACTCAGGTATGTATTCTTCAAATTCAGATAAAAATTCCAGATACTCACCTCTAAGAACAAAAATGAAACGAACATCCAGGTCAGTATTTATAAGTTCATTTATCGTTTGAATAAACTCCAGCCATTCATCTTTGAAACCAAAAATGAATAATTCTTCAAATTGGTCAAAAATCAGATAAATGGGTTTGAAATGATCCAGAAATACAGAACTTAAAGCTGTTTTAATATCTTTTGTGTCTGGACTATTTGAATTTTCTGCTTTAACGGGAATAATTGCCTCTTTTTGAACCTGCTGAAAAAGTGATTTTGTGATATTTCCACCTCTTCTAATATGAATTGGCAACCAGTCGCTATCCTGGAATTTATTGGCTAGGCCACAATTAATAATACTGGACTTTCCGGTTCCGGATGCTCCATAAACAAGGAGTAGTTTACTCTGAAATACTTTTGAATAGATTTCTTCTATTTCTTTTTCTCTTCCAAAAAACAGGTTTCGGTCATTTTTCCCATAACTATCCAGGAATTTGAAAGGCGATATCGTGGAATGCTTACTCATGATGCGTCAAATAATTTTAATGAGGTTTCAAATTCCTCGACAAGAAGAGGGTAATTTTGAAGTCCGGAGAGTGTTTGAGTTTCAACAATCTCCGTCCCGGAGTAAACTAATTGATGATTTTCGTATTTTTCCAGTAGGTAAATGTCGCTTCTCTGATTGGAATTAGATTGCTCAAAATCCTCTGCAGAAGTGCTAATGATGAATGGACTTAGATTTAGATAAGATTCAGAGTCTTTTATACTCTTCATAAGTATGACCGCTTGGCTATCTGAAAAGGATTCCAGTAATTCTTCATGATCTTTAAAATCAAAATCTGAACTATTCAGGATTTTAAATAGATGTTTGAATGTTGGCAAGCCGAATTTTCTTTTCTCTACTTCTATTTTTCCGACATTTACCAGCTTATATTTAGCGAGAAAAGCTAGTTTCTTTAAAAACAGAATCAAACTTTGCTCATGATCCTCAGAAAGAATGGCGGTTTCAATACCATTATTATCTCCGGGACTCACCCAATCTGAAAGTTCTCTCAGGAAATCATCTTCAAGTACAGATTGTAGTTCTTCAATAAAAAGCTCTGAACTTCTTACTTTCAAAAACGGTCTTGTTAAACTAAGCAGGGTATAAATATTGGTGTCTGAAAATGTTGTTAAACATTCCTTAATTTTTTCCGCTTCCTCTTTAGAAAGCGAAATTTTTTTATCCACAATTAGGCGGATCATTTCGCACACAATCAAATAGGAAATGATTTTCAGACCCTTGTGAACTGTTTTATTGATTTGATTGGATCGAACTTCTCCCGGTTCTTTCATAGAAGCAGAAAAAAGCCTTCGAATTTCGACAGCAAGAGGCCATGGGTAGCTTTTTATGATCTGGTAAGCCAGGATTCTTTTATCAGGTGTTTCACCTTCTTCTTCATCCACAATCAGGAATTTTTCCAGAGCCGGCTTAAATTTTATCAGTTCATTAAAAATTTCATCTATCAGACTTTCAGATGATGCAGGATGGAATGCTTCCAGTGGTGTTACTACTGGTTTCGATGGAATAGGGTTTTTTGGCTCATTTTCCACCTTCTCTGTTGTTTCAATATCAAAAAAGCCTGCAATAACCTTATTTTTAACCTCTCCGGGACTGAAACCAAAATGCTCACTAAAGCATTTTATGAAATAGGTACTCGAACCAAACCCCACTTTGTATGCAATTTCAGAAACGGTACCCACATCTTTCTTTAGATAGGCAAGAGCATTATCCAGTCTTATACTCCTTATAAACTGGCTTATGGATTGGCCGGTAAGTTTTTGGAGTTTTCGATGTAGGTGAGAACGACTAAGTGCAACTTCAGAGGCAAGGTCTTCCACACTGAACTGCTCATTTTTCAGGTTTTCAAGTACCGTATTATGCAGTTTTTGAAGCAAAACTTCATCCATAGAAAGATCCTGATCAGCAATATTTTCTGTAGCTGAGTTAGATTTTGAAGTAATGGATGGGTGTTGAGTGTTCAATTCCTGAAATTAATAATTAGCTGAAATTAGCTAAAAAAAGCCAATTATCTATCTGGTGCAACATATGTTAAGCGAAATGCAACATATCTTAAATAATCCCGGAAATCAGCATTAACCGGGTCTGAATTTTTTTAAGTTTCCTGCAACATAGCTGCTACATCTGACCCTGTTATTCATGGCAATTTTGTCCTGTATTCAATCACTAAAAAACAATACGTCATGAAAACAATAGAAAAAACAAATTTAGAAAAGGCAGCTATTCAGAAAAGAGAAACTGCCAAAGCGCTTGTACTTACTACTTTATTTATAGTGCTCATGCTTGCATTGCAAAGTTGTGGAGGGAATGATGATCCAAATCCTGATTCAGGAGGTTATTATTATGAAGAAGAATATTCTCCTCTAAATTTTGATTATCAAAACATTACCGAAGGAGCTACTATTACTAAAGAAGAGATAGATTACTACGAAGGATCAGACCTTACCTTGACCTTATTTGAAGCGATCGAAAATGAACAGGAAAATCGACCATTGTTATTATTAGGAGCAGGTGGGGGCTGGTCAAGATATACACAGGTAGACAAACTTGAGACAATGGCCATAAACTTTGCCAAAAGAGGGTATGTCGTTGGCATAGTAGAGTATGAAATCGGAGACCGAAGTGGTGAAACCTGGGTAAAAGGGGTTCATGATTTTAAAACGGCAGTCCGATTCTTCAAAACCTATAAAAATGACTATAGAATAAATCCTTCTAAAATATTTACTGGTGGGTGGTCTACAGGAGGTCAGTTAGCATTGTATGCAGCCTTCATGGATGAAAAGGATTTTGAAGAATTTGATCAGGATTTTCTTAAAGGCGAACTGGAGCCAGCTATAGAATCAATGGGAATTGACGGAAATAAATTCACAGAAGTAACCAGTGATGTCAAGGGAACCGTCATTATGATGCCCTATATATTCGATGTCAATATCATTGATGAAAATGAGCCGGCAATATGCCTGGTGGCTCATCCCAACCAGCACTTCATGAGTGGAAAACAAATTTGGGGAGAAGTATTTGATTCAGGGGTATATAATTATGGACCAGACAGAATGAAAGAAAGAATTCTTGAAGTGGGCTATCAGGATCAGGCGGATTTCCAATATGTTATTCTTCCGGAAACATTTGCACGCGAAGGAGTCCATGTAAATGCAACACCGCTGGAAGCTGAAAACTATGAATATATTATAAACTACTTATACAGAAACCTCGACTAATTGAGTTTTGTAAATTGGTGATTAGGCCGGTAGTTTTACTACCGGTCTTTTTGATTTTATATCAATTATTAATGAAAAATGATTGGAATTATTTCTGAATGATTATTCTTCATTAACTTAATCCAGTGAAGAAGCTCTTTTTCTTAGGTTTATTTCTGATTACAGGACTTAATAGCAGCTATGCTCAGGCAATCAAGACTGATAGTCTTGAAAAAAAAGTATCGGATCTGACTAATTTCTTGTGGTACAGGGACCACGACAGCACTTACATTCAACATTTCAATGAATATTTTAGTATTCGCATGCTGGCGATGAATAAATATACCTTCCTAAATCTAAATGATAATGATCAGTCCACATCCTTACTTTATCGTCCTGATCTAGGCTTAAATGTTGGGTTGGGTATGGTAAATCGCTGGTTTTCATTGGATTTTTCATTAAATATACCATTGGGAGAAGAAGTGATCCCTGATGCCAGGTCTCTGGATGTTCAGAGTTCTGTATTCTCAACAAAATTTATCATGGAAGGAACTTTGAAATATTTTGATGGACATCAGATAACTAGTATTGAGAATGTTCCTGTAGCACTTGAGGATGAATATAAAATACGGCCTGATATAAGAACAACCAGTATTTGGTTACAATTTTTATATGCTTTTAATTATGATCGTTTCTCCATAAAAGCGCCATTTGTTTTCAATGAAATACAAAAGAAAAGTGCAGGAAGTCTTATTTTCGGAGTAAGCTTTAATATGTACAATATGGCAGCGGACTCTTCTATTGTACCTACACCAGTTCAGTTCTATTTTGATGGAGAACTTTACCTTACCAACTTAAATACTTTAAATCTTAATGTAAACATTGGGTATATCTACACACTTGCAATAAAACGGTTTTTTTTAACAGTCGGATTAATACCTGGAATTGGTATAGTTGGGGGAGATATATCAACAGAGTTTACATCTCCAATCAAACTTGAGCTATCCCCAGTAGTAAAAACTTTGGGTGCTATCGGAATCAACTGGGAGAAATGGTATGTTGGGGGCCAGTTCTTTGGTGATTTTAATGGCATTCGGTTGGGACAAAGTTTAACACTCGTCACTGGCCAAACAAAGTCAAAATTTTTTTTAGGCTATCGATTTACCAGACGAAAAGGCTAATCCAGAGCGCGTTTGTAATTCTAGAGCACGTTTGTAACTCTAGAGCGCGTTTGTAACGCGTTCTTTATTAATTCATCATTATAATAACATGTTACACTTCACTTCCTCAATACTCTTTCTTATATTAGCATAGCACCAAACTACTCTGATGATCCGGCATATCATCTTTCTGTTTTTTGCATTTCCTTTATTTGCGCAGGATGCAATGGATTCCTTATGGACCCGACAGGAGTCGAGGACCTATGAGGATGCATTAAATGCGATCAAAATCTCAAAAAGTTTAAGGGACTCTAACATCAAACTTGCTTTATCAAATAATCAAAAAGCAGTTGAGATACTTGAAGAACTCCAGGAGGATTCTCTATTGGCTGTTGCGCTTGCAGAACTGGCAGTTAGTTACAGTTATTCAGCTGACTATGAAAATTCATTTCCAACCAATCACCGGGCAATGGAACTTGCTCAAAAGTCAGGGGATACATTGACCATCATAGATGCTAACAACAATATCGGAATAGACTATTATTACCTTGAAGATTTTGAAAAATCGCTGACCTATTTCGAAAAAGTAGCAAATCTCGCAGAATTATCAGGCAATAGTATCAGAATGGCCAACGCCTACAATAATCTTGGGTTAGTTTCTTCTGAAATGGGGCTTTTTGATCAGGAGCTGGAATATTATTTTAAAGCCCGGGAGATCCATAAAAAGAATAATTATACAATGGGTATAGCTATGACGGAGTTGAATATTGGTTCTGTATATCTTCTCGAAAAAGAATATCAAAAAGCTGAAAACTCCTTGAATACAGCACTGAATCTATACCTGGGAATAAATAATAAATCTGGAGAATATGATACCAAAAGCTCATTAATTACACTTTATGAAGAAACAGGAAGGCTTGAGAAATCCATAAAACTTGCAGAAGCAACATTAGCAGATATCAGAGAGAAGGAATTCAGGAATACTGAACGTCATTATCTGGAACTACTTGAAGGTTTATATTTTCGTTCGGGTCAGATTAGAAAAGCATATCAGTCATTAAAAGATCTTAAAGAGTTAGAAAGTGAAATCTTAAATGAAGAGCAATCCAAAATAGTAGCTGAGCTGGAGACTCAATATCAAACTGCTGAAAAAGAACGTGAAATCACTTCTCTGGCCTTGCAAAATCAAAGAGCTCAACTCCAACTGGAACAGGAGGAAAGCAGACGTAATATACTTTTTGCAGCCATAGCGGTATTATTTCTAGTTATTTTGTTTTTCATCTGGAGATATCGATATAAACAAAAGATTGCTTCCATCCTTGAAGATAAAAACAAGGTGATTACTGAATCACTCGAACAACGCGAAACTCTCCTGAAAGAGATTCATCACCGGGTGAAGAACAATCTGCAGATCATTTCAAGCTTACTTAACCTTCAGTCAAGGTTTATGGAGGATAAAAATGCCATAGATGCGGTAAAAGAAGGTAGGGACAGAGTAAAATCAATGGCTATGATCCATCAGAAACTTTATCAAAATGAAGATCTTACAGGCGTTGATATAAAAGATTACATCACAAATCTGGTAGAGAGCCTTGAAAAGTCATACGGGATTGATGACGATAAAATAAAGGTTAACCTGGATATTGACTCTATGCTATTGGACATTGATACTACGATTCCTTTGGGATTGATTTTAAATGAACTGGTATCTAATTCATTAAAATATGCGTTTCCGGATGATAGAGAAGGAGAACTGAAAATATTATTAAAAAAGCATAGTGAATATATCCAAATGGATGTTTCAGATGATGGGATAGGTTTCCAGAAGAAAAACCCAGAACAGGGAAGTTCTTTTGGATTAACGTTGATAGAGTCACTTGCAGAGAAGCTAAAAGCTGAATATCTGGTTGAAAACGGTCATGGAACATCTTACTCTTTTAAAATCAAACAATTCAAACTGGCATGACGAAAGCATCTATTTTTATTGTTGAAGATGAACCTATTATCAGACAGGATATTATGTTTTGTTTGAAAGATGCGGGATATAGTATTGTAGGTCATGCTGCAAATTATGATGATGCCATTAGCGGGATAAAAGCCAGGAATATTGATCTGGTCTTGCTGGATGTAAATATCGAAGGGGATAAAGATGGAATTGAAATAGGTAAAAAACTGTCAGCAGAAAAAAAGCATTCATTTATTTACTTAACATCTTACTATGACTCAAATACCCTAAACAGGGCAAAAGCGACACTTCCATCAGCATATATTATAAAACCATTTGATGAGGATGATCTGCTTTTGAATATTGAGCTTGCCTTGCATAAATCTAAAAAAGAGACATCATCATTTCAGACCAATAAAATCTTTGTGAAGAAAAATCAGGATTTAGTAGCGTTGCAATCAGAGGACATCGTATATATTGAAGCTTATGACAACTATTCCAATGTCTATACCAGCGATGATAAATACCTGGTCAGTCATACACTCAAAAAGATAGAGGATAAACTATCCGAAAAGGGCTTCATTCGTATTCACAAATCTTATCTTATCAATTTTGAAAAGATCGATACAATCTCAGAAGGAATGGTCTTTTTAGGAGATTATAAACTGCCCATCGGTAAAGCTTATCGATCCCAGTTACAGGAATTTTTGATTACCCTGTGATTTTTCACTAAACAAAAAGGTACGTTCCCTAAACCAAAAGGTTGTTCACTAAAAACCATTTTTAGTCCTTAAAAGGTCTTTCTAATTTGGTTTCAGCACTAGACAAGCTATTCATCACCAAACGATAGATCTGCTATGAAAACACTACGCCTGATTACGTTTACTGGACTTGTATTCTTTTCAACCTATGCTTTAGGTCAAAACTCAATGGGAGTGGGTACCGAAAATCCAAATCCCAATGCAGTACTCGAACTGGTTTCTCCTACCGGGGATCAGGGCTTTTTAGTTCCAAGACTGACTACTGCCCAAAGAACCGCAACAACACTGGTAGAGAGACTATCTGTTCAGGACCTAGGACTCATGGTTTTTGATATGGATGAGGCTACATTCTTTTTCTGGACAGGGCAGGAATGGGCACAAATATCAAATTCGGGTTCATCTTTGGTTCCGGGACAGGGAATCGCGATAGACGCCAATGGGAATATCACGAATACCGGGGATCTGGATGAGTCTAACGAGCTTTTGGATCCCAGCCTAACCCGATTGACAGGATCATCTTTGGAAATCACCGATGCCGGCGGTACGATTTCCATTGACCTGTCATCATTGCAGGACGGTGTGGGAACAGACGCCCAGGACCTTGAGCTCTCGGGTACAGAATTAACATTAACCAATGATGGGACATCAGTTGACCTGAGTAGCTTTCTGGATGACACAGATGAGCAGGATCTATCCCTTGATGGAAACCTCTTAAGCTTGTCTAACGATCCAACATCTGTTGATTTGAGCAGCTATTTGGATAATACTGATGCCCAGACATTGGGATTTGATGGTTCTAACCTGAGTATTGACAATGGAAACAGCATAGATCTTACCTCGCTGGTGGATGATGCAGATGCAGACCCAACAAACGAAATACAGGACCTGAACCTTGCAGGAAATATTCTGACCATCACCGGAAATGGATCCGCGACACCTATCAACCTGGCTCCTTTTGCAGGAACAAATACAGACGAACAGGATCTTCAGTTTATTTCAGGGGTCATTTCCTTAAGTGGTGATCCAGATCTTACAACTATTGATTTGAGCAATTATGACACAGATGCTTCAGATGATTTTGATGGGGATTTCAATAGTCTGTTAAATATCCCTGCCGGAATCTCAGATGGAGATGATGTTTTGACAGATGGAGATATTGCGGGTTTTGGATATATCAAAAATGCCAATGATGCCGATGCGAACCCAACGAACGAAATTCAAAGCATAAGCTACAACAATACAACAAATATTCTATCACTGACCAGTGGAGGTACTGTGGACCTTTCGGATCTTCAGGATTCATTTTCAGATACAGATGATCAGACCTTGTCTATTGCTTCTGATCAACTAAGTATTTCGGAAGGGAATACTGTTGACCTGAGCCCTTACCTTGACAATACAGATGCCCAATCGTTAAGCTACAATGATGTGAGTTACCAGCTTTCCCTCGCAAATGGAGGTTCTGTTGATCTCAGTGGACTGGCAGTTGACAATATCAATGATGCGGATGCCGATCCGAATAATGAGATTCAAACTTTAAGTTATAATGCTGGTACAAATATTCTGAGTTTGACTGGAGGTGGAACAGCTGATCTATCTGATTTACAGGATAGTTTCACCGATACTGATGATCAGACTTTGAGTTTAGTGGGTACAAATCTTTCCATAGCGGATGGAAATACAGTTGATCTGTCATCCATTGATACGGACACACAATTAGCAGATGGGGATATTGCGGCGTTTGGTTACATTAAAAATGCTGATGATGCAGATGCAGACCCAACAAATGAGATACAGGATCTTGATCTGACCGGAAATATTCTAACAATAACCGGAAATGGTTCTGCTACTCCGATAGACCTCGCGCCTTTTGCCGGAACCAATACAGATGAACAAACACTTAGCCTGATTGGATCAAATCTTACTATTTCAGGAGGAAATACAATTGATATTTCATCTATTGATACAGATACCGACACACAATTATCCGATGGAGACATCGCAGCTTTTGGATATATCAAAAATGCTGATGATGCTGATGCGGATCCAGCCAATGAAATTCAAACATTAAGTTATAATGCCGGAACTAATATTTTAAGTCTGACCGGAGGAGGAACCGCTGATCTATCTGATTTACAGGATAGTTTCACCGATACTGATGATCAGACTTTGA
>CAYTFO010000032.1:16939-24914 GCA_964437135.1 uncultured Roseivirgaceae bacterium
TAAGTTATAATGCCGGAACTAATATTTTAAGTCTGACCGGAGGAGGAACCGCTGACCTATCTGATTTACAGGACAGTTTTACCGATACTGATGATCAGACTTTGTCATTGGCTGCCAATACACTCTCTATTTCAGAAGGGAATTCTGTGGATCTTTCAGCTTATCTGGATAATACTGATAATCAGGTTGCTTCAGCAGTTCCGGTTACACCAGCAGGAGGTATTACCTCAAACAATGCTCAGGCGGCACTTCAGGAATTGCAAACCGAAATTAACGCCATAGTTCCTGGAGAAACGAACACAGCGTCCAATACAGGTTCCGGTGGGGTTGGTGTATTCAGAACCAAGAATGCTTCAGATTTAGAGTTTAAAAATATAAATGCCGGTTCAAATAAAATATCTGTAATTAACGATCCTGCAAACGGAGAGATTGATATTGATGTGGTGGATGCTAATCTGTCGATTTCTAATGGCCAAATCACCGGATTGGGATCCGCAGCAACTTTAGATGTTGGAACCGGTTCATTTCAGGTGGTTCAGCTAGATGGAGACGGACTTTTGCCTGCAGTTGGAGGAGGTAATCTAACAAATATTAGCTTTTCTCAAATCGATGGCCTGGGTAGCGCAGCTACACTGAATACAGGAGTGGATGCCAATGAAATTGTTCAATTGGACGGGTCTGCAAGACTTCCGGCAGTTGATGGTTCTCAACTAACCAATTTGCCATCTTCACCCTGGACAGAAAATGCCGGAAACGTGTATCGAACTACTGGTCGTCTGGGAGTTGGACTTACGGGACCAGTTAGTGATGTACATATAAATGCAGCTACATTTTCCTCTTTTCAAATGACCAATACAAATACCGGACTTACGGCAACAGACGGCTTTAAGGTTATCATGAATTCAACGGGAACAGTAGCGCTTTACAATTATGAAGATAATTCTCTTTCATTAGGTACTTCAGGAACAGACCGACTCACTGTAGATGTATCTGGAAATGTTGGGATAGGGACTAATTCACCCTTTAATAAGTTTACGGTTTTAGGCCAGGATGATGTTGCATCGACTCAAAACGGTATCCTTTTTGATATTGTAAATAATAGTGGTATTCTGGGAACACTATCAGGAATTAGATTCAAAAAAAATGGAGTTACAACTAATGAAAGGTTTAATGCTGGGATTTTCTATGATGGTAATTCACTTTTTATAGGTACCAAGACAAACACCGCAACGAATATAGCAACAACAGATGCTGATGTTCAGATTGATGTCAATGGAGATGTTACGGTCAATAACAATATGGATGTTACAGGGACATTATCAGCAAACGGAGGCTTATCTGCAACGTCATTTCAATCTACCGGAGGTTCGTTTATTGACAACTTTTCCAATAATATAACTCCAACTCTTGTTGTAAACAGAACGGGAACGAATTCAGCAGCAGCTATGCGTTTTCAGAACTCCTCCAACAATTTTAACATTGGGATAACACAGAATAATGGATTTGCAATAAGTGGATTAGGATCAAATGTAGGACTTCCCGGGGATTTTTTTAGAATTACTAATACAGGAGATATTGGAGTAGGAACAGTTGCTCCAAGTGCTAAATTGGATGTCGTTGGAGATGTAGAATTAAATGGCAATGTTATTACGCCACCTTCAGGCTTATTTTCTACAAATGTTCAAAACGGAACGATACCCACACCAACCAACAAAGTAATCAGAGTCAGGAATACCAGTACAAGTATAATAGCGGGTTTCCATAGAATAGGTGCAGGACAAGATGGACAGGAGCTAATCATTGTAGTCAATGAACCAGTCGAGCAAGTTGGTACAGGAGGAGGCCAAACCCTGAATGACGCGAATTCAAATAAAGTAAGATTTTATACAGAAGATACAGTTGATGGAGTGATAAGTGCCGATCCTGATAAACTTTTATTAAATACTTCTTGGGTTGATTTATCCGGTGGAGGGACTCTTCATTTGATTTATGACTCTACAATTGGTGCATGGCTGGAAATTTCAAGGTCTAACAACGTTGAGGTTGCCAATATTTTCTAAACAAAACATAAACTAAAATTCATGCAATCCAAAAATCATTTTATTAGATTTACCAGTTCGCATTGTTTTAATAACATTAATTATTGGAATAATGCAAATCCTTCAAAAGGACAAACAATTTGGTATTCTAATAAAAATGACGAAAATATGAGATTTCTTAGGGTTGCTTCTGTATTGACAGTAGCGTTATCTTCGTTTTATCTTGGAAAAGCACAAAATTCAATGGGTGTGGGTACTGAAACTCCAAATCCAAATGCAGTACTGGAGCTCGTATCACCAGGAAATAATCAGGGGTTTTTAGTTCCAAGATTATCTACCGCACAAAGAACGGATGCGGTATTTACCGGTAATTTATCAGCAGCAGATAATGGATTAATGGTTTTTGACTCAGATGAAGGTCAGTTTTACTTCTGGGTTAATGACGGCTGGCAATCCATTTCAAACCAGGCCTTCGCCTCAGTAGATACAGATTCTTCAAACGAATTACAGACTCTGACTTTTAATGCTGGTGTTATTTCATTGAGTGACGATCCGGGAGCGACTACCATTGACCTCTCCGCATATGATGCGAACGCAGCAGATGATTTTGATGGGGCCTTTGGAAGTTTGACAGGAGTGCCTGTTGGATTAGCTGATGGTGATGACGTGAATGATGCCGATGCTGATCCACTAAATGAAATTCAGGATTTACAGTTAGTTAGTAACCAACTGTCTATTACCGGCAATGCAACGCCAACGGTCATAGATTTAGCTCCATTTGCCGGGACAAATACGGATGAACAGGATTTAGCATTTAATGCCGGTCAAATTACCCTTTCTGGCGATCCTGATGCAACGGTAATCGATTTGAGTAATTATGATACGGATGTAACAGATGATTTTGATGGCACATTTAGCAGTTTGACCGGTGTTCCCGCAGGTCTGGCAGATGGTGATGATGATACCCAATTGACTGAAGCGGAAGTAGATGCTTTTGTCTCCAATAATGGGTTCCTGACGTCTTTAATAGAGACCGATCCTACAGTACCTCTCAATCTAAAAGACGGTGTAGATTTTTCTGAATTATCTGGAGTTCCAACAGATCTCGCTGATGGCGATGACGTAAATGATGCTGATTCGGATCCTGCAAATGAAATTCAGAATGTCTCCTTTGATGGTACAAACCTCTCTATATCCGGAGGAAATTCAGTTGATATATCCTCACTATCGGATGGTTTTGAGGCCAATACAGATGAACAAGACCTTGTGCTCACAGGAAATGATTTAACGATTACAGGTGACCCGACTCCAACAGCGATTAGTTTATTACCTTATTTAGATAATACTGACGCTCAAACACTTTCATTTGACGGTTCCAATGTTTCTATAACTGGGGGTAATTCAGTGAATATTTCTTCACTGGGTAATACTACCTGGGGATCCATTACAGGTATTCCGGCGGGTTTTGCGGATGGAACCGATAATATCGGGAATTTTCCGGGAAGTAGAAACGATATATTAACCTTTAGTGGGGATGAATTTGAGCTTTACTTCAATCAGGATCAGTCTACACCTGCAAATATCCAATATGGACCTAATGGTGCTCAGCCAACTGGCTATTATAAATATGCTCAACTCGAGACATTAGAAGGAGCAGGCTTTATGATTGCCGATGTTAAAATTCCAAATGGAAGTACGATTACGAGGATCATTGCAGTGACTCAAAATCCTAATGGAATAACTGCAAATTTAGAATTAATTGCATTTCCTTTCGGTTCATCCTCTGTAAGTGAGGGTCTTGATCTCTCGTTTTCGCTAGGTCAGCAACCTATTGGGCCTGGGTTAACAGATACAGTTTTAGGTCTTGATGCACAATTGGACTACGAGGCAAATAATTATTATGTACAAATAGCAGCAGTTGGTGCTGGAGAATTTGTCCGAGTTTTTCAAGTGAGAATTGAATATACCTACGATTATTAATGATTTGATAAAACCAGAAAGTGCATAAGTTCAAAAAAAATAGTAATTTTAATACCTTGGATAAGACTTTTCTAAGAATAAAGTCATACAAGACCACCTTCCAGCAAGGCATATTACTATTAAATAAAACTACTTGGCTTATGTCACCTGGAAGAATTACGCTTATTATTGCAGTTTTGTTTACTGCTGTTTTCCCATCTCTTGCCCAGAATTCAATGGGTATTGGAACCGAAAATCCAAACCCAAATGCTGTTTTGGAACTGGTTTCACCCGGAAATAATCAGGGATTACTGGTCCCTAAACTTACAACGGTACAACGTACAGATGCCGGATTTACAGGAAACCTGTCTGCAACGGATAATGGTCTCCTCGTCTTTGATTCCGATGAGAACCAATTCTATTTCTGGATCAATAATGCCTGGCAGGCTGTTTCCAATGGTTCGGGTAGTATGCAAACTACCGTTTATGACACCGACGAAGATGGTATTGTGGACAGTGCAGATTATTCAGCTGTTGCAGCGGCCCTGGAAGGGATCACTATTGAATCCAATGTTCCTGCAGGAGCAGTTTTTACAGATAATCAAAATGCATCAGCAGTTCCCTTCAACAATACAACCTCTGGTCTTACTGCAACAGATATTCAGTCAGCGGTTGATGAAAATGATGCCAGACTGGATGTAGTAGAAACGGAAAACATAAATGTTTTTGATAGTCCGGCTGCGGGAGACATCGAAGGTTCTTTTGATGGTGGTTTGACCATCGCCCAGAAAGGCGCAGCAGCTGGTCAGGTACTGAAATACAATGATGTCTCCGGTCTTTGGGAACCTGCAAATGATGATGTGGGAGCGGGAGGAGCCCCAACTTTAAATACCGGTCAGATCATAGTTGGTGATGGTACAAATAATAGTGGAGTAGCGGTAACGGGAGATCTTACTATGAACAATGGCGACTTTCAGCTCGCTGCAGGATCAGTTACTTCTGCAGAGATAGTTGATGGAAACATAGCAAATGCTGATCTTGATAAAGCTAACATTCCATTGAGTGGTTTTGCTCCGGCGGGTTCCAATATAGACCTTGGAAATAATAGTGTCGTAAACATGGCCGATCCTGTAAATGCGCAAGACGCGGCGACAAAGAATTATGTGGATACCAACTTAGCAGGAGTTGGTAATGCAACGTCTGCTGATAGTTTATCAGTAAACTTTATTGACGGAGTTACCCTTGCCTATAATGTCGGCAATCAAAATCTGGAAGTAAGGGATAATGGAATCACAAATACTAAAATTTCCAATAATGCGATAACTACCACAAAAATTGCTGATGATAACGTTACTCTCGCCAAAATAGAAAATGGTGGAGCCAATCAGGTATTGGTTACAGATGGAGCCGGAAACCCTACCTATGTAAATCAGGCAACATTATCCACAGGTACTGCTTCAGATCTGGTTGCAGGAGGATCCGTGGTGAGTGATTCAGAAGTAGATGATAATCTTACTATAAATAGTGGAACCATTGAAAATACCCCTATTGGAGGAGCTACACCCTCTGCAGCAGTTTTCACAAACCTGGACGTATCAGGTGCAGTCAATCTCGGTACAGACGCAATCCAAACAGTGGAGATTCAGGACGCACAGGTAACGAATGCTAAAATAGCCAACGGGGTAAGCGTTGGTAAACTAAATGGCAGTGAAGGGGTCGCTGGACAGGTAATTCTTAATACCGGAGGTCTTTGGCAACCCGGATTTTTGGATGGGGCTGATGTAAATTATGATGAAACATCTACCGGATTGGGGGTTTTTGATGTACAATCTGCAATTGATGCGCTATTTTTTCAAATTCCTGGTCCATCCTCTCTTCAGGAGGCATATGATAATGGAAATACAATCACCTTAGCTGGAGGTGTTCCACTTGATATCTCAGGTGCAGGAGCTATCAACCTTTCTACAGGGACGGGTATAAATGAAGATATTAACCTTTCTGCAGGAGCAGGAAATCGGGTAACAATCACAAGTGATGTTTTTAATGTAAATGCGAGTGGTCAGGTAATCGCGAGTTTGGGGGATTTCCAAAATGCAGTGTTAACACCTTCTATTACCTTCAATGGTACTCCGAACCCTGTTAACCTTGTTTCAACTGTTCAAGCGGGAGCAGCAAACCTGAATATTCCAGATTTAGGGGGTAATAATGCTACCATTGCTCTTGAGGAAGCTCTTCCGTGGCAAACTAGCGGTGCTGATATTTTTTATAATGCTGGGAATGTAGGAATCGATAATTCTGCCCCATTAAGCCCGTTATCGATTGGCTCAGATTTAAACATTTTCAATTACAGCAATACTCCAGTATTTGGAAATTTTATCGCTGACAATATTTATAATGACGGATCAACAGTTAGATATGTCAATACAGGGCCAGCACAATCTATTTTCTTCGGTGACGCAGGAGAAATAACATTTCTGGTAGGTCCAAGTAACCCCGCGGGAACAGATGCTACTCAATCCGGCGGTATTAATGGTGCTTTGACCATCACTAATACTGAGGATGCAACATTCAGTGCGGGTGTAAGATTTGGAGCTTCAAATAATGCTACAGATGGTTGGATGCAGTTTACAGGAGGTAGATTACAGGTTTATGAGTCTGGTAGTTGGGTGAATGTAACGGGAGTCGATTTTCCAATTGGATCATTGGTGACTTTGGGGTCTTATGCAATCGATGTAGTAAACGACGGCCTGGGTGGTGGAGCAAGATTTGAGGTAAATAATGCTTCAGCCACATTTGATGCCCTTTCTATTACCAATTCGTCAAGTACTGGAAATTCCAGAGGAATAAGAGTATTTCATACGGGTGCTGGTGTTGCCGGAGAATTTGAGCTGAATGGAGGATTAAGTACTTCGACACAATATGCTGTTCTCGGAAAAACTGACGGATTAGGTTCCGCGGGCCGTTTTGAGATTAACAATGCTACAAATAATAGCGCGGCTGTCTTGGGAAGAATTGATGCAGGTACTGGTAGTGCTGTGGAAGGGTTTACCAATGGAGATGGTATAGCCGGTCGTTTTACAGTAGCAAATTCGTCATCTTCTGCTCCTGCATTGAGTGTAAATAATGATGGTTCTGGGAGTATCGCTTTATTCCAAAATACCGGAAATGGAACTCAGGCTGCCGTTACTATAAATAATAACGGTACTGGTAGCGGATTAGAAATTCAAAATCCGGGAGGAACAATCCGTATGGGAGATGTTACATTTTTTGCTGCTGGAGATGTTGGAATTGGTACTTTTACTCCTGCTTTTCCTTTGGATGTTGTAGGTACTGCAAGAGCTACTGCATTTATTGGTGATGGATCAGGCTTAACAAACCTACCAAATTCCGGTCCATTTTCAGAAATATCGTCAGATGTCATATACAACCAGGTAAAGCCCAGATTAATTTTGGGAACCAACCAGGGCAGTGCAGCAGGGATTTTTCATTTGCAACATTCATTTGCATCCACGACAGGAGTGGAGAATATGCTTGAGATAAGAAGATTAACAGACGGTACTGCTGCAAACGGTATAGGTTCAAAAATTGCTTTCAATAATCAGGTAGATAATGGTGGAATAAATCGTTCAGGAGAAATAGTAAATGTTATGACAAATGCAGCAACTGGTAGTGCAACTTCTCAAACTACGTTTAGAAACAGATACGGCGGAAATATTCAAGACCAACTAATTTTAGATGATCAGGGAGATGTTGAGGTGGTGAATACAATTAGAGCTGATGACATAGAATATACAGTTGGAAATGAAAAGCAATATATATATGCAGTTACTCCAGCTGATTTTAAAGTATTTTATTTAATTGGAAGTGAAGACTATAAATTGAGACTTGGATCAAACGGAATTGAAGTTGGTGCGTATGATATTGCAAATGGAACAAATGTAACTATTGGAGCACCTGTTCATTTACCTGAAGGAGCC
>CAYTFO010000033.1:0-24907 GCA_964437135.1 uncultured Roseivirgaceae bacterium
GGATTATATGGATGTTGTGTGGAAACAGGTTGAGAAGATTGCCGAAGGAGCTGCAATGATGGCTAATGTTGACTATAAAATATCTTTAATTTCGGGTGTTCATGAGGTTGTTGTAAATCGTACTGGTGGAGCAGTCTTACAAAAGAACCTAGAATATCTAGGTGAGATTGAATATTCCCAGGAAGAAATTGAATATGCAAAAAAAATACAGGAAGCAACTGATAAGCCACAGGTTGGTATGGATACTGGAATTAATCCAATTGAAGAAACAAGGGAAAACCCGGGTGGTGGTTCTACTGATGTTGGGGATGTAAGCTGGAATGTGCCCACGATTCGGCTTAGAGCGACAGTTGCTCCTAAAGATACACCATGGCATAGCTGGGCAGTTGTCGCCTGCGGTGGGATGTCAATTGGACATAAAGGAATGGTTTATGCTATAAAAGCACTTTCCATGACAATGGTTGATCTTTTTGAAGATGCAAAACTCCGACAGGAAGTAAAAGAAGAGTTTAAGGAGAGAGTGGGAGATTACCAATATAAAGGGATTCTACCGGAAGGACCTCCCCCTTTAGATTATTGATTATTAATTCTGAATGCAATTACTAAAGGTTGGATTACTTTCAGATACCCATGGCTATCTAGACGATTCTGTTTACAAATATTTTTCAGAGGTGGATGAAGTCTGGCATGCAGGTGATATTGGTACTCTCGACATCATAGATAAGCTCGAAAGCTTTAAGAAATTCAGGGCAGTTTACGGCAATATTGATGGTCAGGAGATAAGAGTTAGGACAAACAAAAACCAGCTGATTATTCATGGTGAAAACAGGGTTTTAATAACACATATAGCTGGTAAACCAGGTAAATATTCGACCAGGGTTCAAAAGTTGATAAAAGACTACAAACCAACTATCTTAATTTGTGGGCATTCTCATTTTCTTAAAGTTGAAAATGATAAAAGATTTAATCTGTTACATATGAATCCCGGTGCTGCCGGAAGACATGGTTTTCATAAAATAAGAACAATGCTAAGGTTCAGTCTAACGCCAGAAAAAATCACTAACCTGGAAGCAATTGAATTGGGAAAACGTTCTGCTCTTACTGGTTAGATTCTCTGATCGACTTAAATTCGGATCCTTCCTTCCAACGGGGCCAGATTTCTGAGTTCGCAAGTTTTTCACCCATCTTGAAATACAGTGTTGCATCCTGGTATATACCTCCAAAAAGCCATATTTCCGGATTATATTCATCAGCTGGTCTGTGGTATTTATTTGAAAGGTAATCTGTTGAAAGCTCACGAATTCTTTCTACTCCCCCCTCTACAGCTTCATATGTCCCGGAAGCAAAAATTGCAGGAATTCCAATTTTCGCAAAACTGAAATGATCTGACCTAAAAAAATATCCTTTTCCTGGTTCCGGATCCGGTTTAATATATCTGTTTTGTGTTTTAGCGATTTCTTCGGCTAAATCTTCAAGCTCGGACTGACCATACCCAACAATCGTAAAATCCCTCATCATACCATAGTAAGGTACTCCATCCATATTCAAATTAGCCACGGTTTTTACCGGATCAAAAATTGGATTTTCAGCGTAATATTTTGACCCTAAAAGCCCTTGTTCTTCTGCAGTAACTAAAAGAAACACAACAGTTCTTTCTGGTCTTTCAGACTTACTAAATGCTTCTGCTATCCCCAGGAGACATGCTGTTCCACTTGCATTATCATGAGCTCCATTATAAATAGAATCACCATCTACCGGAGCTCCAACTCCTATATGATCCCAATGTGCTGAATAAATAATAACTTCTTCCGGCTTTGTACTCCCCTCTATCATTCCTACCACATTTCTTGACATATCTCTTTTAATATCGTTTCTCAAGGAAACTGAAGCAGTAACATTAAGAGTTACAGGTTTAAAGCTTTTGTCTCTAGATTTTTCTCCGTAGTTTTTTAAATCTTTTTCTGAAAAATCGAATATTTTAACAGCAGCATCTCTCGTAATCCAGCCCTGAATCATTGGTTTATAGCTGCTGCTCTTACTATCAAGGTTCAAGGATGCACCACTCCAACCATTACTTACTACCATCCATGGATAACCAGCTGGAACAGTTTCATGCACGATTAATACTCCTGCTGCTCCCTGCCTGGCTGCTTCTTCATATTTGTAAGTCCATCTGCCATAATATGTCATGGTTTTACCTTTGAAAAATGTTGTATCATTATCTGCAAAACCGGGGTCATTAACCAGTACAATCACAGTTTTACCTTTTACATCAAGACCCTCATAATCATTCCAGTTATATTCCGGGGCTACAATTCCATAACCAGCAAAAACCACTTCAGAATTTTCCAAACTAACCTCTTCTTCTGTTCTTTCTGTGAAAGCAACAAAATCTTCAACAACGTTAAGTTCTAACTTTTCTTCTCCTTTCTGTATTTCAAGAATATCAGACGGATATGCAGTTAGTTCTACTAATGGAACTTCCTGAAAAAAACTCCCATTATTACCTGGTTTCAATCCTATCTTTTCAAAGTTTTTTTTTAAGTATTCGACAGTCTTTTCTTCTCCAATGGTAAAGGGCTTCCTTCCCTGAAATTCATCAGAAGCTAGTATTTTAATATGATTTTCTATTGATACGGTATCAATTAATACAGACTGTATATTTTCCTGGTCTTCACAAGAAATCAAGGTAACGATTAATGTGGCAAGGATTGCTCTTAGATAGTTTGTCATAGGTCGTTAATTAATATTCGAAAATACAATAATTTTTTTTGATGGCTCTAAAATTCGTTTGATGTAAATTGCAACTAATGATATATGTAAAATTTTCCTATTTTTTAATCCTTGAATTATTATGAAATACCTAGTTAAAATCATTCCTTTATTTTTCCTTTTACTGTCATGTACATCCAATTCCAATCAGGAAGCTGAAAAAGAATTAACAGAGAATAAGATGAGTAAAGTTGAAGAAATGTATACTGATTTTACACTTACTGCTGACTTATCCACTTTATCCGAAAATCAGAAATCTTTAATCAGGAAACTGATTGAAGCTTCCAAAACAATGGATGAACTATTCTGGTATGAAGCTTATGGAAAAAAGGACAGTTTACTCTCGAGCATTGAATCTGAAGATTTAAAAAAATATGTACAAATCAATTATGGCCCATGGGACAGACTAAAAGGAAATGAACCGTTTATTGAAGGGATTGGTCCAAAACCTGCCGGAGCTAATTTTTATCCTGCAGACATGTCAAAAGATGAGTTTGAAAACGCTGATATAGCAGATAAAACTTCGCTTTATACTTTCATCAGAAGAGATGAAAACGGAAGCCTATATTCAATTCCGTATTACCAAATGTTTAGCGAACAAGTTAAAAAAGCATCAGACTTACTAAAAGAATCTGCTGAACTGGCTGAAGACGAAGGCTTTAAAAAATACCTTAATCTAAGATCTGAAGCATTACTTAACGATAACTATCAACCATCAGATCTTGCGTGGATGGATATGAAATCCAATCAGATCGATCTTGTAATAGGGCCTATCGAGAACTATGAAGATGCACTATTTAATTACAAAGCAGCTCATGAAGCTTATGTATTGATAAAGGATATGGCATGGAGTGAAAGACTTTCAAAATACGCCGCTTTGCTTCCGGAACTACAAAAAGGTATTCCGGTGGATGATGCGTATAAGCAGGAAAAGCCAGGGTCAGATGCGGATTTGAATGCCTATGATGTCATTTATTATGCGGGTGATTGTAATGCTGGTTCAAAAACAATTGCAATCAACCTACCAAATGATGAAGAGGTTCAGTTGCAAAAAGGCAGTAGAAGGTTACAATTAAAAAATGCTATGAAAGCAAAATATGAAAAGATTTTACTTCCTATAGCGGATGAATTGATTGTCGAGGAACAAAGAGGCAAAATAACATTTGATGCCTTTTTCTCTAATACAATGTTTCATGAAGTAGCTCATGGATTAGGCATTAAAAATACTATTAATGGAAAAGGGACTGTACGCCAGGCATTGAAAGAACATTATTCTGCATTGGAAGAAGGTAAGGCAGATATTCTAGGTTTATACATGATTACACAGCTCTATCAGCAGGGTGAGCTTGAAGGGGATATTGAAGAATATTATACAACCTTTATGACAAGTATATTCCGATCAGTAAGATTTGGTGCCAGTAGCTCACATGGCAAAGCCAATATGATCCGATTCAATTTCTTTAAAGAAAGAGGTGCTTTTACAAAAGAGTCTAATGGGAAGTATAAAGTAAACTACGATAAACTACAGGAAGCAGCCAACGAATTGTCATCGATTATTTTAAATTTACAGGGAGATGGCGATTATGAGGGCGTAGCAAAACTTGTTTCAGAGAAAGGCAAAATTGGAACAGACCTGCAGGCAGACCTTGACATGCTGGCTGAAAAGGGAATTCCCGTGGATATTGTTTTTAACCAGGGAGTTGAAGTATTAGGATTATAAAAAATGAGTGAAGTAAAAAAGACAATCGAAGGTCATGAACACATTAAGTATGACCATGATGCGATATCGGAAGATGAATCTTTAAAAAAAGCAGATCAGTATTTCAACTTTCTGAATAAAAGAAGAACAGTAAGAGATATAGGCTCAAAACCTGTAGATCGGAAAATTATTGAATCAATAATAAAGACCGCTTCCACTGCCCCTTCGGGAGCTCATAAGCAACCATGGACATTTTGTGCAGTTTCGAATATTGAAATAAAAAATTCAATTCGTGAAGCTGCAGAAAAAGAAGAATATGAAAGTTATACCGGAAGAATGTCTGAGAGGTGGCTAAATGATTTAAAGCCAATGGCAACCAATTGGGAAAAGCCTTTTCTGACAGAAGCTCCCTGGCTTATTATCGTTTTCAAAAAGGTTTATGAGTTTGATAATGAAGGTTCAAAATCCAATAATTATTATGTGAATGAAAGTGTAGGAATTGCTTGCGGAATACTAATAACTGCAATCCATAATGCAGGTCTTGTGACTGTAACGCACACGCCAAGTCCAATGAACTTTCTATCAAAGATTCTGAACAGGCCTGAAAACGAAAGACCTTATCTTTTGCTACCTGTCGGCTATCCGAAAAAGGAGGTATTTGTACCAAATTTCAAAAGAAAAGAATTGGATAAAATTGCTATTTTTTATGATTAAACAACGAATAACGCGATAATGATTGTATTTTTTAAGGAAAAATGAATATAATTAAATATTTTCCCGTTAAATATAATAGCATATTCCGCTAGGGTATTTAATAACACTTGTTTCTGGCTCGGCCTCCAATGGAGGCCGTTTTTTTGATCAAATTGGCAGAATTTGTAAGTGTTTTGGCAGGATTTCTCCAAAAAAATTACTAAACTTTGTATTGTTACTTAACTTAAGTAACTTGTCTATAGCTGGTTGGGACCCTGACGGTAATCGTCAGGGTTTTTTATTTCGGTGCCATTTTTCTTATCTTGTAGGGTAGATATTCTTCTTTTAAATATGTGGTCACCAATTTTTTCCTTTCTTTACATAGTATCATTATCAATTCCCGTAAATAACCCTAATCAGGAAAAAAAGAGATATGAAATTGAGGTATGTTCAGTTGACTATACAATCTCTGGTGATGCAGTAGGTTCAGCTAAACTAATATTTGCAGAATTTGGATGGAAGGAGAAAAACTCATTTTCTATGACCTATGAATTGTATGGCATCAAATCAACTCAAAATAAACTTGACCTGCGAGTTGATGATACCATTTATCTTATTGACTTTGATACACGAAAAGGAAGAATAAAATCAGACGAAATTACTTCTCAACTGCTTAACTACAAATCCACAAGAGAAACTCAGGAGTCATTGTTTTCAAGAAATGGTGGTGAACTTACACGTGAAAAATTACATCTTGACAAAACTGTGAACGTCTGGAATTACAATACAGGTGTAATCTTAGAACTTTGGGAATGGGAAGGAATTGTTCTATATGAAAAGAAAAAGCTTGGGAAAGTTATTTACGAGAAAATAGCTACCAAGATTGATTTAAACCCGGAAATAGATCTCGCCTATGATTTTAAGAAACCACAGTCTGTGGAATATGATTAAATACCGGGTTTTTATATTCCCCGTTCTCATAAACTTTACAGGTAAGGCTTTCTCTTAAAACTCTTGGTTTCAGCATCGATTTTCCAAGCAACATTCTACAACATTCCTGAATTCCTTCGATGATTGATGGGTGTGGATGTATCAATTCTGCGAGGTCCCGAATGCTGTTTTTATTAGCTATAAGTAACGCAACAGCCTGTATGGCACTGGATGCATGCTGACCAACAACTCTCATCCCTAAAACTTTCATTTCATCATCATTAGTAACAAGAATTTTGACAAAGCCCTGCGTATTTCGCATCGCAATTGCTCTTGGAATATATCCATAATCCATGCTTACTACCTTATATGAAATATTTTGACTCTGAGCCTGAATTTCATTCATGCCAACACCTGCAACTTCAGGTGACAAAAACATTATTGAAGAAATATTTTCATAGACTAGTGGACGATCCGGTTTTCCATATATTTTTTCTATAGCATATCTCCCCTCAAGTTCACCAACATTAACCAAAGATATATCAGCGGTAATATCGCCAACAGCATAAATATTACTAATACTTGTTTGAGTATTATCATCAATAATACCTCTTTCATCCATTTTTATCCCGAGAGATTCATCAATCAAGTTCTCATAGTTGGGTACTCGACCTACTGAAACAAGAGCTTTTTCGACTCTAAACACTTCTTTACCTCCATCATTGTACTCAAGTGTATATTCAACTTCATTTTCAACCCTTCTCATATCAACCAATTTGCTGGTTCTATGAATAAGTACTCCTTTAGATTCGAGATTATGTTCAATTACTTTTACTACGTCCGGATCTTCAAACGGTAAAATACGATCTCCCTTATCAATTAAGTGAACTCGTGTTTGCCCAAAATTTGAGAAGATCGTTGCAAACTCACAACCTATTACCCCCGCTCCCAAAATCACCATACTTTTTGGGAAATCAGTTAGGTTATCAAGTCCATCACTCGTAAAGATAACCTCTTCATCAATTGGCAAATGACTTAATTTTCTTGGTTTACTTCCTGTTGCCAGAATGATGTTTTCAGCTCTAAGGTCGAGAGTTCCAAATGTGTTTTCTACCCGAACTTTATGCTGGGATACTACCTTTGCTGTTCCATGAATGTATTCAAATAAATCCTGTCCAAGATTTACGTTTATGTTCTGCATATGATGCTGCAATTGCTCCATTCTTGAAATAATTGCAGAATCAACCTCTTTTTTTATCTGTTGATAATCAAACTTTGGTTCATTATAGTTCAGAGAGGAACGATGGCTAGTTAATGCAGCTGCTTCCCGTGAAATTTCCCACCAGGTTTTACTCCATAAAGCACCGTTCCAAATACCGGCACCGCCTAATTTTTCCTTTTCAATTAATGCTACTTTCTTATTGAAATCTACAGCTCGCATGGCAGCAGCATATCCTGCCGGACCTGCACCAATTACTATTACATCGTATTTTTTCACAGTCAGTCGGTGATTGTTATAATACCAATCTAACTAAAAAAAATTACATTACTAAAGCCTAGTGACGCTTTTTAAGTGTTTTGATCACTTCATTAAGTGAAATCTGCTTGGCTTCAAGGAGAACAAGTAAATGATAGAGCAAATCAGCTGCCTCATTTTTAAATAATTCATCGTTGTCATCCTTGGCTTCAATTACAAGTTCGACCGCTTCTTCACCCACTTTCTGAGCAATTTTGTTTATACCTTTCTTAAATAAAGAAGAAGTATAGGATTCGTCTGAAGGATTCAATCTTCTATCTTCTATGATGTTGGCAAGCTTTGTCAAAAATTCAACTCCGTAATCATTTGTTTCTTCAAAGCATGTATCAGAACCTGTATGACAAACAGGCCCCTCGGGTTTTACTTTTGCTAAAAGTGTATCGTTATCACAATCAACCAACATTTCTTTTACATGCAAAAAATTACCACTGGTTTCACCTTTCACCCATAGTCTTTCCCTCGATCTACTATAAAATGTAGCTTTCCCAGTTTCCAATGTTTTTTTATAGGCTTCTTCATTCATGTAACCTAACATCAATACATTTTTAGTCTCATAATCCTGTATCACAACAGGGATTAATCCTCCCAGCTTTTCAAAATCGATTTTTTCCATGTTATATCCTTACAGGTATTTTATTTTTTTTAAGCTGTTCTTTTAATTCTTTGATAGGAATTTCTTTATAGTGAAAAACACTAGCAGCCAAAGCTGCATCACTGACTGATTCTTTAAAAACTTCAGTAAAGTGATCTATACTTCCTGCTCCACCAGATGCAATTAAGGGAATAGAAACATTATTGCCAATAAGATTCAATAATTCGAGAGCAAACCCGTTTTTAGTACCATCATGATCCATGGAAGTAAGTAAAATTTCCCCTGCACCCCTTCTTTCAACTTCTTTCGACCAGTCAAATGTCCTTAAAGAAGTAGCTTTTGTTCCTCCATGAGTATACACTAAATGATCATTTCCGTCCCACTTTGAATCGATTGCAACTACTATGCACTGTGAACCAAAATTTGACGATAGCTGATTAATTAGCTCAGGGTTTTTAACTGCCGATGAATTCACAGATACTTTATCAGCACCTGCCTCTAATAGATCATGAACATCTGAAATTGAGCTGATGCCCCCTCCTACAGTAAATGGTATATGTACTTCCTTAGCTACAGATTTCACGAGCTCAATCAGGGTTTTTCTTTTTTCCAAAGTTGCAGAAATATCTAAAAAAACTAACTCATCTGCTCCTTGTTCCGCATACATAGCTGCCAGTTCGACGGGGTCTCCTGCATCCCTGAGCCCTTCAAAATTTACGCCTTTTACTGTTCTTCCGTCCTTTACATCAAGGCAGGGAATAATACGCTTTGTTAACATAACTGAACGAGTTTTTCCAAATCTATTTTACCCTCATAATAGGCCTTCCCGATAATTGTTCCCGATACTCCCAGATCCTTTAAATTCAATACATCTTCATTTGAAGAAACGCCGCCACTGGCTATAAGTTCAATTTCCGGAAACCTGTTTAGCATTTCATCATACAACTCAAAAGAAGGCCCGGTTAACATTCCATCCCTTGAAATATCCGTACTAATAACATATTTTATTCCTTCTTTGATATAATCTTCTAAGAACTCTATCCACAAAATTCGGGTATTATCCTGCCATCCTGATATCATAATTTTTTCACCCAGAACATCTGCTCCGAGGATTATTTTTTCAGGACCATAATCACTAACCCATTTCTTAAATAAATCCGGATTCTTAACTGCAATGGAACCTCCGGTAACCATCTCTGCTCCGGCATCAAATACTTTGTCTATATCTTCCTGAGATTTTACACCTCCTCCAAAATCAACAGACAAATTTGTTTCTCTTGTGATCTTTCTAAGAATATCAATGTTTACTACATGACTTGCTTTTGCTCCATCCAGGTCCACAAGATGTAATCTTTTTATACCCTTCCCTTCAAATTCTTTCGCTACTTCAACTGGATCGTCGGCATAATTTGTTTTCTTATTGTAATCACCTTTTTCAAGTCGAACACATTTTCCTTCGATTATATCAATTGCCGGGATGATATCCATTTTTTAAAGCTTTAAGAAATTCTCCAATAGTTTCAGGCCTGTTTCAGCACTTTTTTCAGGATGGGGTTGTATCGCGTAGAAATTATCTTTTTGGAAAGATGCACAAAATGTCTCCCCATATTCACAATCAGCAACAGAGTATTCATTTGATTCAACATAATAGCTATGCACGAAGTATAAATACTCTGATTCAGCTATTCCTTTGAAAAGCGGTCCCTTTAAATTAGTGACTGTATTCCAGCCCATATGTGGAACCTTTGGCATTTTTTTGAATCTCTTTACTTTGACATCTATAATACCCAAACCCTGAGTGTTATTTTCCTCTGAAAACTCACACATCAACTGCATTCCAAGGCATACACCCAAAAAGGGTTGAGTTAATTCTTTTAATACTTTGTCAATTTCATTTTCCCGTAAATACTTCATCGCAGAGCTTGCTTCCCCTTGACCGGGAAAAATAACTTTATCCGCAGATTTCAACTCTTGCGGATCATTTGTAAGTACTGGATTGATTCCCAATCTGTTCAGTGCAAATGTCAATGACTGGGTATTTCCAGCGTTATATTTTACAATTGCTAATTTCATTGCTACTAAAAGCGAGCAAAAATAGGTTAATAGAAAGACACAGAAAGTGTAACCTGAATAATTATTATTTTCTTCAATAAAAAAAGCTGCAAATGCAGCTTTAAAATTTGTTTTATTTATACAAGAGAGGGCTCTTGCTTTTCCTTATTCAATGCTGCAATTACTCGTTTGATCTCAGGAATTGATTGATATAATTGTTCAAAGGATTCGATCACAAAATACCTATCCTGAAATACATCCTTTCGGAAGGAAGTATTTGCAATTGTCTCTACATCATATTCATACTTTGGTGGTTCGTCTGATAATGAAAACTTTGTTTCACCAGCAGAAGATAAAATTCCCGCTCCATAGATTCTTAATCCTTCTGGCTCATTTATTAAACCAAACTCTACTGTGAACCAGTAAATCCTTGAAAGTAGCTCAATGGCATAGTCATTTCCTACATAATTTAGTCCAATTTTGCTCAGTTCCTGTAGAAAATTTACGAATGACTGGTTGGTAAGCAGAGGTACATGTGCAAATACATCATGAAACATATCCGGCTCTTCCAAATAGTCTAGTTCAGACATTTTTCGTAACCAGGTTGTAGCTGGAAATCTTCTGTTAGACATTAATTCAAAAAAGGTGTAATCGGGAACTATACCCGGTACAACTGCAAGCTTCCAACCTGTTGTCTTATCAAGTATTTCATTGGTTTTATCAAAGTGTGGGATTTCACTTGCAACGAAATTTATTTTTTCCAGACCCTCCAAATGTGCCTTTGAAGCTGCAGTTGGCAGATTCTTTATTTGTCTTTCATATAGAATACGCCAAACTTCAAAATCCTCCTCTGAATAATTTCCGTAAATCTGTCTCATAAATATGGGTTTCTGTTGTTTTACAAATTTACAAAAATATAACGTGATATCGACAATTAAAGATTCATGACAGCTAATTGAGTATCAATTTGTTCTTCTATTTGCGAAACAGAATGATAAAGCTGTTCAAAACTTTCTATTTCAAAGTATCGATCCTGAAAAACATCTTTTCTAAATGGAGTATGGGCAATTTCGCTAATTGAAAAAGGTTTTATTTCAGGTTTTTCACTCATAGCATATTTAGTTTCTCCCGGGGATGATAATATTCCGGCCCCATATATTCGTCTCTGACCATTTTCTTTGATCAAACCAAATTCTACTGTAAACCAGTAAATCCTTGAAATAATTTCCAATGCTTCCGGATTGTCTAATCTTTGCAATCCAATTTTACTCAATTCAAAAAGAAAGTCGACAAAGTGTTGGTTTGTCAACAAAGGAACATGACCAAAAATATCATGAAACATATCCGGCTCTTCCAGGTAATCAATATGATCAAAATCTCTCAACCAGGTGGATGACGGAAACTGTCTGTTGAATAACATTTCAAAAAACACATTTTCAGGTATCCAACCCGGCACAACTCTAACCTGCCAACCAGTGCATTCAGACAAATTCTTATTCATTTTGGTGAAATGAGGAATTTCATTTCTAACAAATCCTATCTTTCGAACTCCATCTTTATATTCTTTACAAGCGAATTGCATGTTATCTATCTGTCTATCGTAAAGTAGCTGCCAAATCTTTTGGTCCTGATAAGTGTATTTTGAGTAATCCTGTTCCATTATACTTTTTTTGATAAATTTATTTAGTCAATTGTGGGTATTGAATGACCTTTCTCAGTTTTTAAAATGATATCAATAAGTGGCTTACGGGTACAATTACTAAAACTTTGAACAATGAAACTTGGAGAAAAATTAAAAGAACTGTACGAGTACAATAAAAATATGAATACAGAATTCATTAAAAAGATCAAGAATGAAAAGCATCAAAACTCTAAAATTGATAACCTAATGAGTCATGTTTTGGCTGCACATCATATCTGGATTCATAGAATTTTAAAAAAAGAGGATATAACGTTAGTTTGGGAGAAATATGCCCAGGATTATATGCAGGTAGTCAACAATTCAAATCATGATCTTACCATCGAAATATTGGACACCTTTGACCTAAAATATGAGGTAAAGTATAAAAGTTCAGAGGGTGTTTCATATAAAAACACCGTGTCTGACATATTACTTCATGTTCTGAATCATTCAACTCATCATCGGGCACAGATATCCACCTATTTACGGGAAGAAAATATAGAACCAGTGCCCTCTGATTACATCTTTTCTAAAAGAATCATTATAAAATAAATTTTAATTATAAATGGGAGAACTGATTTTTCAATTCTAAAGTGGCATTTATTTTTTTAAATAACTTTTCCGATTCTGAATAGTCAAGAGTTTGTTGACCATCAGAAAAAGCTTCTTCAGGTTTTTTATGAATTTCAACAATCACACCATCAGCACCTGCTATAGTTGAAGCCAAAGCAATCGGTTCAACATATTCTCTCAAACCGATTCCATGTGAAGGATCCGCAATTACAGGAAGATGCGTTTTATCCCTTAATATTGGAATAGCATTGATATCAAAAGTATTTCGGGAAGCTCGTTCATAAGTTCGTATTCCTCTTTCACAAAGCATCAATCTTTCATTACCAGCTGAAAATACATATTCTGCAGAATAAAGCAGCTCATCAATGGTGCCGGAAATACCTCTTTTGATCATAACAGGTTTATCTACTTTTCCCAGTTCATCAAGTAGATTAAAATTTTGAGTGTTTCTAGCCCCAACCTGATACATATCAACATATTCATACATCTCCTCTATTTGAGAAACCTGCATTACTTCAGTTATGATTTTGATTCCATTTTCCCGGGCAAGTTTACTCCATATTTTGAGTCCATCAATACCCATCCCTCTGAATGAATAGGGTGAACTTCTTGGTTTGTACACACCACCCCGCATTATTTTTACACCATTCTCTTTAAGATGATGGATAGTTTCTTCAATATTTTTTTCACCCTCTATACTACAGGGACCAGCCATGATAGCAAAGTGACCCTCTCCTATCTTCACATCATCTCCCAGGTCAATAACTGTTCTTTCAACTTTCCATTTTGCAGAAACCAGTTTGTAGTCATCTGAAACTATATGAATGTCTCTAATGCCAGGTAAATGTCCGATGGATCGTATATCAAAGCTGTTTTTACCAATACCAACCAGGTAATTTCCTTTCTGTGTATTCACTTCAGTTGATTTGTACTTCAAATCGCTTATTTTATCGATTACCTCCTGCTTCTGCTGAGATGAAATATCTCTTTCAAATTGTATAATCATTTTACTTCTTTATTTCCTTTACAAACTCTTGAATTGTATTATTTGAGGCATCTGCTCGTAGTGCTTTAATAAATGCACTCCCTATGATAGCCCCATTAGAATAATTACAGGCTTCTACGAAAGATTTATGATCTGAAATTCCAAAACCAATCAGCGTTTTGTTTTGTAATTTCATTTTTTGGATTCTTTCAAAATATTCAATTTGATGCTTCTTTATACCTTCTTTCACACCTGTGATACTCGAAGATGATACCATGTAAACGAACCCTTTTGTATTTTGATCTATTATCCTGACTCTTTCCTCTGAAGTTTGGGGGGTAACGAGAAATATATTATGTAATCCATATTTCTCAAATATCATCTTATACTCTTCCTGATATTCCCTCATCGGTAAATCTGGTAAAATCAACCCGTCAATACCACATTTCTCACATTCCCTACAGAATCTTTCAATTCCAAATTGAAGAACCGGGTTTAAATAACCCATTAAAATCACAGGAATGGAGACTTCTGATCTTAACTTTTGAAGCTGTTCAAATAAAAGCTCAATCGACATACCATTTTGAATAGCTTTAGTTGAACTTTCCTGGATGACAGGACCATCAGCAATTGGATCTGAATATGGCAATCCAATTTCAATAAGGTCTGCTCCAGCAATTTCAAGCTGAGATGCTATTCGAATGGTATCCTTCAAATTGGGATATCCGGCAGTGTAAAAAATTGAAAGAAGATCCTTTTTTTCCTGAAAAACTTTATCGATTCTATTCATCTTCTACACTTTAGTATTTACCCCAATTAATGTACGTTTCCAGGTCTTTATCTCCTCTTCCTGAAACATTTATGACAACCAGTTTATTTTCTACAGATACTTTATCCAACGCTGCTACTGCATGTGCTGTCTCTATTGCAGGTATTATTCCTTCTGTCCTACTCAAAATCAACCCCGACTGCATAGCTTCTTCATCTGTAACACTTACAAAACGCGCACGCTTTGTATCAAATAAATGCGCATGAAAAGGTCCAATACCAGGATAATCCAATCCTGCAGAAATACTATAAGGCTCCACTACTTGCCCGTCTTCAGTCTGCATCAATAATGTCTTACTACCGTGTAGGATTCCCTCAGTGCCCAAAGCAGTAGTTGCTGCTGTTTTTCCGGTGTTATTTCCAAGTCCGGCAGCTTCTGCAGCAATTAACTCAACTTCCAAATCATCAAGGAAATGATAATAAGTTCCGGCAGCATTGCTTCCTCCACCAACACAGGCAAAAACCATATCAGGTTTTTCAGTGCCTTCCTGCACTTGTAATTGTTTTATGATTTCTTCACTGATCACAGACTGGAACCTGGCTACAAGATCCGGATAAGGATGCGGTCCAACAACAGAACCAATTATGTAATGTGTATCAACTGGATGATTGATCCAGTGACGCATAGCTTCATTGGTTGCATCCTTTAATGTCTTGCTACCTGAAGTTGCAGGTCTGACTTCAGCTCCCAGAATTTTCATTCTTTCAACATTCGGACGCTGTCTTTTCATGTCTAGCTCGCCCATATAAACAATACAATCCATGCCCATCAATGCGCAAACAGTCGCTGTTGCTACACCGTGCTGACCTGCTCCAGTCTCTGCTATAATTTGCTTCTTGTTTAGGGCTTTGGCAAGTAGAATCTGACCAACTGTATTATTGACTTTGTGAGCCCCAGTATGACACAAATCCTCTCTTTTCAAGTATATCCTGGCATTATATTTTTCAGATAATCGTCCTGCAAAATATAAAGGAGTAGGTCTACCTACATAGTCTTTCAATAATGATTCAAATTCCTGCTGAAAGCTCTTTTCATTAATTATGTTTAAATAATTTACTCGAAGTTCCTCAATGTTTGGATACAACATTTCAGGTATGAATGCGCCTCCAAACTTCCCAAAATACCCTCTTTCATCAACCAGATATTTCGACTTTCTATCTATCATTCTTCAATAACTTTAATTTCTCAAAATCTTTAAGCCCGGGTTCAATTTCAAATTTGCTATTGAGATCAACAGCATGTAAACCTGGGAATTTATCTATTATAATTTCCTCTATGGATTCAACATCAAGTCCTCCACTCAGAAAATAAGGAGTTTCTGATTCATAGGACTCCAAAATCTTCCAATCGAAAGTTTGACCGGAACCCCCATATTTTCCACTTTTAGTATCAAACAAAAAAAAGTCTGTCAAACCTTCAAAGCTTTCTAATTCTTTAAATGGAAGTTCATCTATAACCCTAAACACTTTAATGGTTTTGACTCCTGCCTCTCTTAGTTTTTTAAAATCCTCTTCTTTCTCTTCTCCATGAAGCTGCACACAATCAAGCTTATACTTATTTCGATATTTAATTATTTGTGCGACTGATTCGTTTACAAAAACACCCACTTTTTTAGTGTTTTCGAAAGATATATCATCTATGAAAGAAAGATCATTGACGTATCTGGGTGATTTTTGGTAGAAAATAAACCCCATATAATCTGGGCCTAAATCAAGTATCTCCTCAATATTATCCTTAAATTTCATTCCACAAACCTTCCAGCTTAATCTCATCTTCTAAGTAATTGATTTTAGTTTTCGAATGAAATTCCGGCAAGCTTTTTCAGGTTGCCCTGATTGCATAAAATGTTCTCCCATTAAGAACCCTTCATAACCATATTCTTTAAGTTCCTTTACAATAGAGGGGTCAGAAATACCGCTTTCCGAAACTTTTACGAATTCATCCGGAATTAATTTTGCCAGTTGCTTTGAAGTCTCTACGTCAGTTTTAAAAGTGTTTAAATCCCGATTATTTACTCCCAATAAATCAACTTCAATATCAATACAATTTTGTAGTTCTTCTTTTGAATGGACCTCGAGAAGAACCTGCATACCTAAGCTTTGAGCAAGACTTGTAAAAGCTTTTATTTCTTGTGTTGAAAGAACGGCTGCTATCAATAAAATCACATCAGCACCAATGGATTTAGCTTCAATAATCTGATACTCATCTATCACAAAATCTTTTCTCAATATTGGGCAATAGTTGAAACTTCTTGCTTCTATCAGATCTTTACTTGAACCACCAAAATAGTTCTTATCGGTAAGAATGGATAAACCTGAAGCTCCAGCCTGCATGTAGCCGATAGAAATTTTTTCAACACTCACATGCGAATTTATTATTCCTTTCGAAGGTGATTTCCTTTTAATTTCAGCGATAATTCCCTGTTTATCCTCCCTTCTTAGGTATTCAACCATAGAAACAGGTTTGCCTTCAAAGTATATTCCTTTTTCCAGCAGTTTTACAGGATATAAAGATTTATTATTCTCAACTTCTTTTCTCTTATGGGCTACGATCTCATCAAGGATGCTCATCTCTTAACTATTAATTTCAATAAACTTTTTAAATGATTTTAGTGCACTACCTGATTCCAGGCTTTCTTTCGCTTGTGCAATCCCTTCTTCAAAAGAAAGGTTTCTGGCAGTTGCTAATGCCAAACCAGAATTTGCAAGAACTGTATTTGTTTGTTCTTCAGAACCTTCATTCATCAGTATTTTTTCAAATATTTTAGCAGACTCATCAATGCTTTGTCCCCCCTTAATTAACTCTGGGGATACTTTCTCAAAACCTAAATCTGAGGCACCCATCACTCTTTCTTCTTTATTACTAATAAATTTAAAATCACCGGTCAGGGATATTTCATCATAACCGTCAAGTGAATGTAGAATAATAAAGTTTTTATCTGTATTCTGATACAGATAACCATATAATCGCGCAAGTTCCAAATTAAAAACACCTACCAGTTGATTCTTTGGAAATGCAGGGTTTACCATTGGCCCTAACATATTGAAGAATGTTTTGACACCCAGTTCTTTACGAACAGGTGCTACATTTTTCATTGCCGGGTGAAATAAGGGTGCATGCAAAAAAGCGATCCCGGACTCTTCAAAACTCTTTTTAAGTTGATTCAGGTCATTTACAAATTTCACCCCCATATATTCCAGAACATTTGAAGATCCGCAAAGAGAAGATACTCCATAATTACCATGTTTGGCGACAATCTGACCAGCTCCGGCAACAACAAATGAAGAAATTGTTGATATATTAAAGGTATCTTTTCCATCTCCTCCGGTTCCACAAAGATCAATAGCATCATAATCCTCAGCCGGAACTCTCAGACATAACTCCAGCATTGCATCCCTAAATCCAGCCAATTCCTCAACTGTAATATTTCGCATTAAATAAACGGTAATAAATGCAGCCATCTGACTTGCATTATATTTTCCGGTTGCCAGATTGGATAATATTTCCCTTGCTTCAGCTCTTTGTAGAGATTGATATTTGAATAGTTTATTAAGTATATCACGCATTTTCTAATCCAATTTGAATCCAGTTATCTATCATTTTCTTCCCATGTTCAGTCATCACAGATTCAGGATGAAACTGAATACCTCTAATATTGTATTGATTGTGCCGCATTGACATGATTGTTCCGGATTCATCTTCACTAGTTATGGAGAAACAATCAGGTAAAGAATCTTTTCTCACCACCCAGGAATGATAGCGACAAACTTTAAAGTGATTCGGAATGCTATCAAAAATCTGATCAGGTTCCAATAACTTAACATCGGTCACGATACCATGAAAAACCTCCTTGAGATTAAATAAATCCCCACCAAAAGCTTCGCCTATTGCTTGATGTCCGAGACATACTCCAAGGATATTTTTTTGCGAGGCATAACGTTTTATTACTTCAGGCATCAAGCCTGCATTTTTTGGAATACCCGGACCTGGTGATAGAAGCACATTTTGATACTCTTCAACTTCATTTAAATCGAAGCTATCATTTCTGACAATTTTTAATTGGTTAGATAACCCAAGTTCTCTGAGAATATGCACTAAATTATAGGTGAAAGAATCATAATTATCAATCACGAAAACTGAATTTTTCTTCATAACTTTTTAGCCTCCTCCAGGGCCTTTTCCAGTGCTGCTATCTTATTGTAAACCTCTTTCATTTCATTCTCAGGTACAGATTTAGAAACTATGCCGGCTCCTGCTCTAAATGTGAGTTGGTTGTGTTGACTCATGAATGTTCTAATCATAATTGCCTGATTTACTGTACCTTCAAAATCCATAAACCCTATTGCTCCACCATAGAATCCACGCTTTGATTTCTCATATGTATTTATCAATTCCATCGCTTTGACTTTCGGTGCACCTGACAAAGTACCAGCCGGAAATGTGTTGGCCATTATTTGAATTGGATCTGAATCCGGTTGAAGTTTTCCTGTCACTTTCGAAACCAAATGGATTACATGAGAGTAATATTGGATTTCTTTATACGTCTCAACATTAACCTGTGATGTATTTCTACTAAGGTCATTTCTGGCAAGATCAACCAGCATTATATGTTCTGCATTTTCTTTAGGATCCTCTAAGAGTTTTTTTGCAAGTTCTGCATCAGCCTGATCATCACCGGTCCTTTTGAATGTACCTGCTATAGGATAAATGACCGCTTCCTCTTTATCAATTACAATTTGTGCTTCAGGTGATGAACCAAATATTTTATACCCCCCGTAATCAAAATAAAATAAATAAGGAGATGGGTTGATTGACCTCAAAGCCCGATAAACCTGAAATTCGTCACCTTTAAATGACACATCAAATTTTCGAGATAAAACAACCTGGAATACATCTCCAATATCACAATGGTGAATCCCTTTTTTAACGATTTCAATAAATTCTGAATCTGAAAAATCTGACTCAATTTCAGAGGTAATATTAAATTCAAAGTTTGGACTTGTTTGCTTCATCAGTAGGTTGTAAATCTCATCCAACTCATTATCATCGCCTTCTTCAAAATACGCCTCGATGAGATAACCCTTATTTCTAAAATGATCAATTGCAATTATATACTTGAATAAAGAATATCTAATTTCCGGAATTTGAGTTTTCGTTTGAATCTCTGATTTTTCAAAGTATCGAACTGAATCATAAGCCAGATATCCAAACAATCCTGTTTCAATATTTTTATCTGTCGATTTAGAGTACCTAAAATTTCGAGTGAAATTTTTAAGATCACTTAGTGGATCATTCGAATTGAATTTTGAAACAGTATCAAAGTATTGAGTTGTTATTTCTGAACCAGAGCATGTAAAGTTCGCAATAGGTTTACAACATATGTAAGAAAAGCTATTCTCCTGACCATGATAATCGGAACTTTCCAACAAAAAAGAGTTGGCAAACTTATCCCTGATTTTCAGGTAAATACCTACAGGTGTGATGGTGTCAGCAATAAATTCCTTTTTTCTTATTTTAATATCGTACTTCATAGCTATAACAAAAAAAAAGCCCGCTGTGAATCAGTGGGCCTTATATTTTGGACATACCAGTGAGCTTCACAACATGAAATTATGTGTGTTCCACCACCAATATGTATTTAAAACATTCTTCATAATTTTTGGCTAATCTATTTTATAAAGATGTAATATTGCAAAGAAATCTGAAAAATTTTATCTCGATAATAAGGAATTATTTCAGATGTTTTTGATTTACGAAAGAAAGAGTATCTTAGTTATATGTTACCGATTAAAGATCAAATAAGTATCCTTGTCCATCTATCAAAAGTGGATAATTATGTTGCAAAAGAAGAAAGTGACTTAATACATGCAATTGGTCAAAGAAATGGACTTACTCATGATGAGGTCGAAACGATCATAGATAATCCAAAACCTATCGGCAATCTTAAGAATTTGCCTCAGGATGAAAAGTTTGAATACCTCTTCAATGTAATCCAACTAATGAAGGTGGATAAAAAGATTTTTCAAAAGGAAATAGAATTTTGTGAAAAAATAGCTGTTAAACTTGGATACAGGCCTGGAGTAATTGCAGATCTTTCAGCATACATTTACTCTGACCCTGATATCATAACAAAACAAAGCTATCTGAAGACAATTGCTGATCAGCATTCGGTTTCTAAAAACCATGAGGACTAAAATTCGTTTTCTTTAATAGCTATCACACCCCAAATTGAAAAACGTATTTTTTCTAATAGCCATTTTTATGGCTATTACTGTTTTTGCCCAAAATAAATTCAGGCAAGTAGATGTTCATGTGAATAGATCATCTTCATCTATTACCATTGATGGTAAACTAGAAGAAGATGCATGGTCTTCCTCTGATACCGCCAGTGGGTTTTACCAGATCTTTCCCCAGGATAGCATACCAGCTATTGATTCAACTAATTTTTCAATCATTTACGATAAAGATTTTATCTACATCGGAATTATTTGTTATGACTCCAATAATGATAAAGAAATCATATCTCAATCCTTAAGGAGAGATTTTTCATGGGGCGGTAATGATAATGTAAGTATTTACCTCGACCCTTTCAACGATCAGGCAAATGGGTTCACTTTTCAGGTCACACCATTAAATGTTCAGCGTGAGGGTTTAGTGACTTTCGGTGGTTCCGTAGCCGATGACTGGGATAATAAATGGTATTCAGCAACTCAAATATATGACGACAGGTGGGTGGCTGAAATGGCTATTCCGTTTAAAAGCATAAGATATAACAGCACTAAATCGTGGGGAATTCAGGTTCTAAGAAATAATCTTAAAATCAATGAAAGAAGTGCCTGGATTCAGGTGCCGATCCAATACAGACCCTCCGACCTTGTTTACTCTGGAAATATGATTTGGGATACCCCGCCCCCGGAACAAGGTTCAAACATAAGCCTTATACCATATATTACAGGGAATATTGATAGAGATTACGATACTGAAAGTGAGTTTAACCGAAGTGCAAACGCAGGTTTTGATGCTAAGATTGGAGTTACTAATTCATTAAACCTTGACTTAACTGTTAATCCGGATTTTTCTCAGGTTGAAGTTGACAGACAGGTGACCAACCTTAACCGGTTTGAAATATTCTTTCCTGAAAGGAGGCAGTTTTTTCTTGAAAATCAGGATCTATTTGCCCAAAATGGTTTTCCAGATTCCAGACCTTTTTTTTCACGACGAATTGGTATAGGGCAGGATGATGATGGTTTGGCAAGGCAAATCCCAATTTTGGGAGGTGCAAGATTAAGTGGGAAAATTGGTGCAGACTGGAGGGTTGGAATGTTGACAATGCAAACTGCTGAAGATAAAAAATCCAGACAACCCTCTCAAAATTATTCTGTAGGAGTTTTTCAAAAACGAATTCTCGGAAGATCTACAGTTGGGGGAATATTCGTTAATAGACAGGCATATAATTACTCCGCTGAGGATACAACTTTCAATACCACAGCATACAATAGAGTTTTCGGAGGTGATTTTAATTATTTATCGATTGATAATAGATGGGAAGGTAACTTCTATCACCATATTTCCCTTGACCCCGATCGGCAGGAAAGCTCTCTTGCTAACGGAGGGTTTCTATCCTATCGTGTAAGAGAGTTTTCAGTTTATTATTTCCATAATCTTATAGGTGAAGGTTACAATGCAGAAGTGGGCTTTGTTCCCAGAACAGGAGTATTCTCTGTAGGTGCAGGAAGTGAATATAATTTCTATCCGGATAGTAAAATAATTCAAAGACATGGACCGGAAGTTGAATATTCAACTGTCACTGATCAAAGCCTCAATAAACTTGATGAAGAAATTAATGCTAATTATCGTTTTTCATTTTTAAATACTTCCTTTTTTGCAATCGGAACCAGTTATTCATCAATACTTCTGACAGATGATTTTGACCCTACAGATTCCGATGGAGCAGTATTGCCAGAAGGAGAAAGGTACAATTGGATGAATTATGGTTTTTTTTATAACAGTGATGAAAGAAAAAAATTCAATTATTTTCTGGATTTCTCTTTTGGTGGATTCTATTCAGGTTCAATTTTATCTACTGGTGCAGGAATAAATTATAGATTTCAACCTTTCCTGGTACTCTCAATGGATGCTTTTTTCAATAAAGTAGAACTTGAGGAACCCTTAAAAGATGCCGATTTTTTTCTTATTGGGCCAAGAATTGATCTTACCCTAACCAGCAATTTATTTTTTACCACATTTATGCAATACAATAACCAAATTGATAACTTCAATATCAATTCGAGATTGCAATGGCGATTTAAACCTGTTTCCGATTTATTTATAGTTTATACAGACAATTATAATACCCTAAACTGGGATACTAAAAACCGGGCATTGATAGTCAAACTTTCGTATTGGTTTAACCTATAATAAAAGCCCGGATAAGTTTATACCCGGGCTTTAATGCAAAATTTAGATTAATTACTAAGCTTTTAATGCTTTAGTAATATCATCTATCAATTTCTTTGATACTTTCCTTGGATTAGTTTTCTTGTACTTTTCAAGTGCTTTTAATGCTTCTTCTCCTTTTAGATAAAGTCCATCAGGATTACTGTCATGAGCATAACTTCCAAGGCACCATTCTAGCTCTGATACGAGCTGCTCTTCTATGCCTAAAGACAACAATTTATCCTTTGCGTCTTCGCAAGCTTTCACTATTTTGTCTGTAGTTGCAACCATTTTAATAAAAGTGAGTTTTAGTTATAAAATTTTCACAAAAATAATTCCTTCAATATTAAATAAACAAAATTTATATTTATTTATTGTTATTAATTATAAATCAGTTTCATTTCATTCTTTAATCTTTTATTCATCACATTGAACCATAAAGGTGGTACAAGTGCCAATAAGATCATCCCGGGATAACCTGTTGGCATTTGGGGACTTTCATCAATATGCCTTAATATTTGATATTTCCTGCTGGCAATAAAATGATGATCAGAATGACGGGATAATTCAAATAAGAATAGTCTTCCGATAACATGATCTGAATTCCATGAATGGTGAGGCATAACACGCTCATAATTTCCTTTTTCAGTTTTACTGCGTTCTAGCCCGTAGTGCTCAATATAATTTACTGTTTCCAATAAAAGAAAACCAATAACCGCAGCTGCCATGAAGTAAACTCCAGTTTCAAATCCCCATATTAAGAAGATTGCTGTTAAGAAAAATACCTGAACCAACTGAAAGACAATCATTTCATTTCTAAATGTAAATACAGTATGTCCCCTCTTTTTTAATCTTTCTGCTTCAAGTTTCCATGCAGATAAGTAAGCGAAAACAACAGATCTAATCCAGAATGCATAAACATTTTCATCCATTCTGGCTGATGAAGGATCTTCTTTTGTGGATACATTTTTATGGTGACCCCTATTATGTTCAATAAAAAAGTGCATGTATAATGAAGTCAATAAAAGCATTTTGGCCATTAATTGCTCATGCCAGGTTGATCTATGGCCAAGTTCATGAGCAACATTGATCCCTAATACACCACACATCAGGCCCATGGAAGAAATTCGGCCTATTTTATCCACAATAGTTAAACTTTTATCATTAAAGGATTCAAGAAAAAGGTAGAGAAATGCAAATTGTAGAGGTACAATTATATAAAGCATATAATCATATGTTCTATCCTCCTTTAAAAGCTCTTCCTCAGTTCCGTCCAGATTGGTCCTGTCTGGTTTGATTAGCAGTTCCAAAACAGGTATTAAAATGAATGCTTCAATTATGGGAAGAAAAGTTAGTATTCCTGTTGACTTAAATGAGATATAAACCAAAACAGGCATAGTCATTACAAAAAGATATTTAAAAGATTTAAGTCTTTTCATAAATTACTCTTATTTGATAAACTAAATTTACAAAGAAAATAGATAACCTACTGATGCCGTAATGCTGTAAAGATTAGAAATGTCCGGAAAATTATCCGATCTTCTATCGATTCCTAAGAAATTACTGATTGAATAGGAAAAAGAACCTTCAATAAAAATACTTCCTGACCCAATTCCTTTTTGATATCCCACGCCTCCCTTAAACCCATAACCAAATTTATTATCCCTGTTTTCATCATATGTATAAAATGATTCTTCGGTTGCAATATCCTGTGGTTCTGTTGCTGATTTATAGCCTACCAGGTATTCACCATATAATCCAAGAAGTACATATATCTTGTTATCAGGATTACCTGCATAAATAATAGCGTCGATTGGCATTACCAAATAATTGAGGGATGTCCTTGGTGTTTCAGATGACAGCTCCATATCCTGTTCCCACCCTTTTTGGAAATAAATGAAACCGATTTGAAACCCTGTGTTCAGAAATTTTCTTGAAGAATATCGTGTATTTCTATAGATAAAACCAGCATGGAAGCCTGGTATGTACCTTTCTTGTAAAAAAACATTTCTGTATTGTGTATGCCAGATGTATGATGAGCCGTATTGCATTCCGGCCTGCACCCCGATATCATGTGCAACAGGTATTTTGATTTCCTGGCAAAAGCCCCAAAAATTTAATACAAGAA